>NZ_JBKJFM010000087.1:0-25128 GCF_046614825.1 Streptomyces nanhaiensis | reverse complement strand
GCCAACACCCGCACCAAGAGGATCATGAGACAGATGCACGGACGCGCCGGATTCGACCTCCTCCGGCACCGCATCCTCCTGTCCTGACAACTACCCGATGTCACCACCGACTACGGGCCAGAGCCGATCGTTTTACAGTCCCCACACGCCTGTCACCTGCTCGGGTCGGCAGTGGTGCGCACGACCGCGTTAAGGGGAAGACTATGGCGGGGGCGTCGTGGGTCTCCACCGGTCAGGGCGTAAGGTCGCACGGAGTATTGATGGCTCCAATCGACCGCTTTCTCCTCCTCCCTGGTGCTGGTCAGAATGCTCGCAGGTCGTGGGCGTGGGTGGGCAAGGGCGGCCTCTTGAGCTGCGGTTGCTGCACGTCGGCTGTGGGCCTGGGCTACTTTGACGGAATCGGAGCGCCTGGGAGCCCGGAGAATCTCCTCGAGAGGTGGCAGGTCGTCCAGGGGTCTGTCTCGGCAGGCTGTGTCCAGGATCCATTCAGCGTCCCGTTCGCTCACCCGCGTTAGAATTTCCAGTACCCCCGCCGGGGGACAGTCTCTTCCTGCGGCGCTGAGGACTTGATAAGCGTCGGAGTGCTGCCCTTCGTTGCGTAGGTGTGTTACAGCCTCGACGATGGCGCTCGCCGGCCAGCTTCTGACTACCTGACTCAGAAGCTGGTAGAGCTCAGCGGTGCGGTCTTGACTGCGCAGTCCGGAAACCAACACCGGTATACCGGTGGGCGGGTTGTTGCCTGCTGCGTGGAAGATCAGCCGCATGGCTTGATAGGTCAGACCACTGCTGCGCAGCACACCGGCCGCCCGCAGTACTTCAGCCACAGGTATTGCCCGGCCTACGCGGATGAGCAGATCTTCAGCTGCGTCCTGGTCCCCAGCATCCTCTACCAACGTCCGGACCTTGGTGAGGACCTCTTCGGTGGTCAATCGTGCATCTTCTGCCGCATGGGCCTGCTGGTTGTCCGGTGCATCGTTTGAGGTGAGCGGGTTGTCTGGTGGGTTGTCCAGGTGAAGTTCGTTGGCGAGCTGGTCTAGGCGGTCGGCGCTGTCATCCAGGTGGCGCGCGGCTTTGGAGAGGGCCAGGTCGATGTCGCCGGCCTCGCTGTCCAGAGCCTCCTGCAGGGCAGGCGCCACAGTGGTCGGCTGATCAGCCCCGGCTGTATGGGGGGCTTCGCCGCGAAGCCGTTCCAGTTCATCGGTGAGCAGGCGAACCTGCTCAGCCGCTTCCTCAGCAAGCTGGTCGGCTTTGAGACGCTCCGCACGAGCTCGTTCCAGCTCCGCTTCGGCAGTGATTCTCTGCCGCTCACTCCTCGACAAACGCTCGTGTACCTGTGCCAGCTCGGCCTCTGCCCGCCCGGAAGGAGGCATACGGTCTCGCTCCCGAGCCAGCGCGGCGATGTCCCGCCGAAGTTTTTCCACCATCGTGAGCAGGATCAGCACCATGTGATGGGCGCCGTTACGCTCGCGCTCCAGCTGCGCTGCACGCTCCATCGCGCGTACGAGCTTGTCAGAGACCTCTATCGACCTCTGCTGCACGATCACAAGCTGGGCTTCGGCAGAAGATGCTCCGGTCGGTCTGTGGCTGCCCGCTGCGCGTGCGCGCTCCCGGACTGCCTGCACCTGGGCGAGCAGCCGATCTCTAGAGACAGCGTCATGCGAGCAGATGTCGGCAACGGCTTCGACGAAGTCCTGCTGTAACCCCACACCCGCCAAGCGATCGGACAGCGTTGATTTGCTAGGAACACGCCCGTCAGCGAAGTGCTCGGGCGTCAGGTACTGGAGAACGTCGTCCACACGCATGCCAGCATGATCCAGCCACTGCCTCAGCATTTCGGCCATGGCGTTGGCCTCAGCGGATCGCCCCTTCAGCGGTCCCCACGGACGCGTCCGTCTGCCCTTAGCAGCCACTCAACCCCCCTTGCCAAGCATGTAGCCCGACCTTATCCGGGCTTGTCTGGCAGAGGGCTCGGACAAGTAGACCAGGCCAGGCCCGCCCAAAGAGCGTAGAGGCGTCATCAGCCCCGATGAACGGGCCCACCTCGCAGCTGACCTGGAGGTCAACCGATGAACGCCTACCTTGAGCACGCCCTCGATCTCACTCTTCAAGGGTTGATCACGCAGCTGCCTGCCCAGCTCATCACAGCAGCCGTCACCGCAGCCGCAGCGGCCTGGTATCGCACCAGGAGGCGTCGGAAGAAGGAGCTCGGTGAGAAAGCGGCAGACAGCTGAGAGCTACCCGGCTGCCGCAGCCTGGGAGGGTGCGGGTAGGCCTGTCCGGCACCGTGGTGGGCCCTACCACGTTCCGGGGGGCCATCCGCCGGTGGGGCTGGTGTTCATCCAGCAGGTGGCAGGCGGAGGAGACGTTGCTGGTCCGAATGAAGACGGTCCGGACCTCTCCCGCGACTGCTGAGTCGGCCGCCGGGTCTTCGAGGGCCACACTGACTACGGCGACACCATCCCCGTCTTCGCCACCACCCTGGACCGGCTGCGCACGCACGGCACGCACGGCCCGTTGGGGCCGGTGTGGTGGCGCTACGGCCACCAGCCCTGGCAGACCCTCACCGATGCCCTGGCCAACCCCGGCGGCGAGGCCGCCTACCGGGCCCGGGGAGAGCAGCACCATGCCCGGGAGCGAGCTCGGGAAGAGCGGGAGCGTGCAAGGGGCCCGGTGCCAGCGGGAAGTGGCGGCGTGGCCGTGCCCGACCTGCGGCCGTACCGTCTACCCACCCGACCCCGCCTGGGGCGACAGCGGGCAGCCCGCCGAGCCCGGCGACGACTGCACGGTGTGCACCCGGGCCAAGGAGCGCGAGCGTCAGGAGGCCGAGGCCCGCGCCGCCGCCAAAGCGGCGGCTGCCCGGCGCGGGTCACTGCGCCGCTTCTTCGGCTAGGCAGGCCCCTCTCGCCGTGTCGACATGGCGGAGGATTGTTGACGTGCTCGGGCTGCCGTCCTGGCCCTCCCTGTGGGGGCGTCATATCTGCGCACAGGCCTGGGGCGAAGGGTGCTACGAGTTGCGCTTGGCAGGGAGCGCGAACCCGTACTTGCGCGCAGCTCGCTGGGCTCGTATGCGTTGGCCTTTCATCTGCATCTGCGCGAACTGCTCGCTGACGCCGTAGGCAGCCGCCACGCGTGCATTGTCCCAGCCGTCGAATGCCATGCGCTCGACCGCAGTGAGTGGCACCAGCAGTTCGCCTGCCATAAAGGTGGCCTGTTTTTCCTGCTCTGTGTTGAACTGCCGCTTGTGATCCTCGCCGAGGATTACGTCGTTGAAGGAATGCTCCAGCAGGTAGTGGCCGAGCTCGTGGGCGATGTTGGAGCGGCGGCGGACAGGTGAATGGGACTCGTTCTCGATGATCACTCGTGCGGTGCCAAGGGGTACCAGCGCGGCGGACCATGCTGATGCCCTACGCAGGGTGAAGTGGCTGAAGGCCTCGCCGTTCATCTCGAAGTCACGCAGGCTGTCGAGGGTGTAGACGCTGATGCCATGCTCCTCGGCGAGCGCGTAGGGGTCGAGAGGCTCGGTCGGCCCCAGACCGAGCCCGGCTCGCTCCTCCTGTGCGACCTCGCGCATCAGCGCCTGCGTCCAGCGCACTCAACTGCTCCGTGACTCGCGCTCGGCGCGGAACCGTCGCGCGGCAGCGCCGATGACCTCCTCAAGGTAGGTCACGTCATCCGCGCTGAGGTCGCTGCGTGCCCGCAGCAGGGGCACCAGGGACGCTACGAGTTCTGGCTCCTCCTGGCCGGTTTCCATTCCTGAGGTGACATAGAAGGTTTCCGCAGGTAGGCGCAGCCATGTCGTCATGGCCGCGAACGCGGTGACATCGGGCTTCAGCCCGTTGGCCATGCGCGAGATGGTCGACGCGCTCACTCCGAGTTCCTTGGCCAGCTGCCGCCAGGACAGCCCTTTCTCCGTGCGCGCAGCATCCAGAGCCGCGTGCAGGGCCTGCACATTCACGCTCGGACTTCCGCTCATCGATATCCCTGGCTTCTCGCACTGCTCGACTTGTCGATCACTTCTGCTACAGTGTAGCTGCTCGAAACTTCGAGCACTGGCCGACATTTGCGCAATGTGGGTCGGTCTGGATGCGTACACCCTGGAGGGCTTCCATGCCGCAGGACCATCACGGGCCCAAGCCCGTAACGATCATCGTCAACGCCCGTCCGTACGACTGGGAGGCGAAGGAGATCACCTTCGAGCAGGTCGTCGACCTGGCCTACCCCGGCCAGCCGCGGAGCGGGCAGGACACCTACACGGTCCGCTACAGCCGTGGCCACGACGGGCACGGCTCGGGCAGCCTGACGGCCGGCCACAGCGTCCGAGTGAAGAAGGGGATGGTCTTCGATGTCTACCGCACTTCTCGCTCGTGACCCCGACCTATCGCGCCTGCTCGACGATGGCTACGACGTGGTCTTGCAAGCGGGACACCTGATCGTCCGCCACATCCCCTACGTCACCGAGGCGGGTGCCGTCGACTACGGTTTCCTCGCCTACCCCGTGACCATCAGCGGAGACCGCCTCGTTTCCGGCACCGACCACCGCATCTGGTTCGGCGGGTCGGCACCATGCGACGAACACGGCCGCAAGCTCGCGCCGGCCAGCCCTCAGGCCCGGGTGATCGCCGACGGGCTGCACGCGCACTTCATGCTCTCCAGCAAGCCGAGCCCGGCCGGATACCCCGACGAGTACACGAAAGTCACAGCGTACGCACGCATCATCGCTGACCAGGCGCAAGCGATCGACCCGTCGGCCACACCCACCCCAGGAGCGGCATGGCAGGAGGTGGAGGACGACAGCCCCTTCGCCTACCGGGACACCGCCACCTCACGCGCCGGCCTCGCGGCCGTCAACCGTCGCTACCGCGGTCACCGCGTTGTGATCGTCGGCCTTGGCGGTAGCGGCAGCTACATCCTGGACCAAGTCGCCAAGACCGAAGTCGATACGATCCTGCTCATCGACGGCGACACCTTCGACAACCACAACGCCTTCCGGGCACCCGGTGCCCCCACAATCGACATGCTGCGTAGCCGCCCGAACAAGGCCGCGTACTTCGCCTCGCTCTACTCGAACATGCACCGCGGCATCACCGCCCACGAAGGCTACCTGGACGAGGACAACCTCGCTCTCCTCGACGGAGCGACCTTCGTCTTCCTGGCATCCGACGACGCAGCTGGCAAGCCGGCCGTCATGGACTGGCTCGAAGCACGCGACGTGTCGTTCATCGACGTGGGCATGGGCATCGAGGAGATCGACGGCAAGCTCAGCGGGCTGCTGCGGGTAACGACAAGCCTGCCGGGACGCCGGCAGCAGGCCCGCCCACGCATCCCGTCACCGGCGCCCGAACGCGACGCCTACGGGCGCAACATCCAGACCGCCGACCTAAACGCACTCAACGCCGTCCTGGCCGTCAACCGCTTCAAGCGCGCCATCGGCATCTACGCCGACGCCACCGATGAAGGATTCGCCACCTACTCGGTGATCACCAACGAGATCGCCAACGAGGACCTGCCGTGACCGCAACGGACGTACTACGCCCGGTATTTGTCGACACCTTTCCAGGGACGATGAACCCGGGCGTGCTGTACGTCTCGATCCCGTACCGCACCTGCGGCCATCTGTGCTGCTGCGGCTGCGGAAACGAGGTCATCACACCGCTGTCACCGGCACAGTGGTCCCTAACCTACGACGGCGACAGCGTCTCTCTCGCTCCCTCGATCGGCAACTGGGCCCTTCCATGCCAGTCGCACTACTGGATCCACAAAGGAAAGATCCAGTGGAGCCGCCGCTACACCACCGCCGAGATCGCCAAGAACCGCGAGCGCGACCGCCACCAACTCGCCGAAGCTGGCAGCGAAGCCCCGCTGGGCCTCCTGGCCAGGCTGAGCCGCCGCTGGCGCCTGCGACGTCAGTGAACTGGCAGGCCATACGTGACCACTGCGTCTCCGGCCGGTACCCGTCGACGACCCACTGCTCCGCTCCCACACCGCCAGGCAACTGCTGCTGGACGCAGCTGGCGGCTATGGTCAGCCGTCCCCGAGGCCGCAAGGCCGGACGGGAAGCCCCCTGCCCGGCCCTGCGCTGCCCGCTGGCAGGGATGCGCTGGGGCCCGGACTGTTGGGTCCGGGCCCCACTGCTCTACAGCACCCCGAGTTCTTCCAGTGCGGTGGCGCGTTCGTCCGGCAGCTTGCTCCGCCGCTGGCGTTGGTTGTTGATCCATACTCCGAGCCGGATCGGGTGCTGGTGCCCGGTCTCGTCGTGGACGGTTTCGATCCATTTGCGGGGTACTCTCACGTGTCCTTCGCGTTGCTGGTATTGGCGGAGTGCGGCGAGTGCGCGGTCCCAGGGTGTGGCGTTCGCGGGCACGACCACCGTTCCCGCCGCCTGGTCTCCGGCACCGGCTTCACGACCCGGTGCCGGGGTGGTGGGCTGGATCCCGAGGGCGGCCAGGCGCTCGCGCTGCCCGTCGGCCAATCGCTCCCACTCGGAGCGCTGCCGGGCCAGCCACAGTCCGACATCCTCCCCGCCGACCGTGACGCCGGGCCGGATCTCCTCAAGGGTGGCGCCGCCGTGGATGCAGGCCCGCACGGCCGCGTAGTGGCGTTGCCAGTCGACGGTCCAGCCGTTTTCCGCGGGGTTCCAGTCGGGGTCGATGGCGGCGAGTCGGGCGGCCCGCTGCGCCGCCCGCTCCGGGTCTTTGCCCAACCCGCCGGGGCGGCGGCAGTTGGTGAGCCACTGCCCGATGGGCCGGCCGTGTGCGACGGCGGTTCGGGGTGCGCACAGCGTGCCGTGGACGGCGTGGTAGGCCCGTGCCGCGGCGAGGTTCTCCTCGAAGGCGGCGTCCGGCACCGACCACACCATCCCGGCTTCCTCCAGCAACTCCACCCGCCATTTCGCCAGCGTTCCGGTCCGGTAGGCGCGGCGTTGTTCGCTGACCCACTGCCCGAGGGGGAAGGTGCCGACGCGGGCGTCCAGCGGCACCGCCACCGGCTTGCGGGCCGCGTCGGCGGCGCGGCCCTTTCCGGTTTCCTCGCCCTTCCCGCGGTTGTGGTGTTCCCGGTTCCTGTTGCCGTCGTTGTGCTCTCGCGGCTCGGTCTGGTGGTCGCCGTGTGCCGGGCCCCTGCGCACGCCGTCCTGTCTCTGCTCGTGCCCCTTACCGCCCTGGCTCTCGTGCTCGCCGCCGTGCTCGAAGTCCTCGTCCCCGTCCCTGTTCTCGTTTTGTTGTTGGTGCCAGGTGCGTAGGGCGTTGAGGCCGGTGAGCCAGATCTGGGTTTCGGGCCGGATGACGCGGGTGCGCACGAACTGCGCGACCAGGTGCGGGTTGCGGGGAGTGGAGAACCGCAGCAGCGGCACCTCCTCCAGTGCTCCCTCATCCCCACCCTCGCCACCACCACCGCGGGCGGGGTCGAGGTCGGCCACCGACGCGGGCCGGCCACGGCTGGGCGCGGACGCGACCGCCAGCTGCTCCACGACCGCCTCCGAGTGACTGCGCAGCCCCTGCAGGACGGCCACCAACGGCTTATAGGAGGCGGAGGCGAGCATGTCGTCCGGCGCCTCCCCCGGCTCCAGAAACACCGGGACGATCAACCGGGCCACCTTGCCCTCACCGGGCTTTTGCCGCAGCGCCCGGCCGACGGCCTGGACGATGTCCACGGCCGAGCCGCGCACGTCCGCGAAGAGGACGCCGTCGACACCACGCCGGCCGGTGATGTCGACGCCCTCGCCCAGGACGCGCACGTTCGCCAGCACCGCCAGCTCGGTCTCCCACCCCTGCTCATCAACCCCGTCGGCGAACCGCTGGAGCACTTGGCGCCGGTGGGCGGGGTGGTGTTCGCCGCAGAGCCAGTCGGCCCATACCCGCCGCGGATACCGTGCGGGGGCTTCCTCGTGGAGCCGGGCCGCGGTGCCGGGCAGGGCCCGCGCGAAAGACATCGCTTCCACCGTGCGGTGGTGGAAGCTGATCAGCGACCGCACCCCGGTGGCGGCCGCGTGTTTGACCAGGGCGGTCTGGAGGGCGGCGAGCCGCCGGCCGCGCCGTTCCTCCTCGCTCCCGTCCTCGCTTCCGCCGTCGTCCAGGTCAGGTGGGTGGATGTCCGTGCCCATGGAAGGTGAGCGTTGGCTGGCTCTGTGACCTGGGGTGTTCAGGTGGGTGGTTGGTGTTGTTCTTGCCGGTGGCCGGACTTCGGTTGGGGGAGTGCGGTGGTGCCCAGGGCTCGGGCCTGCTTCTTCTTCGTTTCGCGTAGCCGGTGCTCAGGTCCGCTGGTTGCTGTGCACGTGTAGTGGGCCGCTTATCGCGGTGCGCGGTTCAGGTCGGTCAGCAGGGCGCGCTGGTCGGGGTGGAGACGGGTCCAGTCGGCTTGCTGGGTGGTGAGCCAGCGGCGCTGGTGGCTGTGCGGGGCGCGGTTTTCGGTGATGGCGTTGCGGAGGGCTGTGTAGGAGTGCTGCCAGCTGATTCTCCAGGGCGGGTTCCACCAGCGGTCGAGAGCGGTGAGGGCGTGGTCGTGGGGCCAGGGCCGGCCGGTGCGGCGGACGTGTGCGCGGGCGCGTTTGCGTTGTTCGTACAGCCACCAGCCCAGGGGGAATCCGTCGTGTTCGACGTCGTACTGCGCGGTTCCCAGTCCGTTGTGGGCGTGTGCCCAGGCACGTGCGTAGGGCAGTCCGGCGTCGATGGACGCGGACACCGTTGTGGGGCGGGGGCGCGGAGCGCCGGGGTGGGGGCGCCGGCGCGGCGCGGGCCGGGGCCGGAGCGTGCGGGCGACCTCGGCGGTGATCCCGATGTCGGCGAGGAGCTGGTGCTGGCCGGGGTGCAGGCCGCTGTAGGCGCTGCACTGGGTTGTCAGCCAGCGGGCGGCGCCGGCGGGAAGGGTGGGGAAGCCCTTGGCCGGGTCGGGCCGGAGGCCGTCGGTGGCGGCGCGGGCGGCGTGGTAGCCGTACTGCCAGCGGATTGTCCAGGGCGGGTTCCACCAGGGGTCGATGCGATCGAGTGCTTCGATGTGGTCGAGGGGGAGCCGGCCGCTGGAAGCGCGCTTGCGTTTGTCGGCGAGCCAGGATCCCAGCGGGTGGCCCTCTTCCCGTGCGTTGCCGGGGACGGCCAGGTGCCCGTGCCGGGCGGCCCAGACGTGGGCGTGGGCCAGGCCCGTGGTGAAGGAGGCCTGTTGTGAGACGCGCCGCGGCCGTGCGCGGTGCGCGTGGTCTTCGGTGATGCCCAGGCGTACGAGCCTGCGCTGCTGTTCGGGGTGGAGCTCTGGCCAGGCCAGGCACTGGGCGTACAGCCACTGCCCGAGAGCTTCGGGTGTGCCGGGGAATCCCCGGGTCGGCAGCAGCCGCAGGCCGCGGCCTGCCAGCCGGCGGGCCTTGTCGTAGTTGGTCTCCCAGGCCGTGCCCCAGGGCGGGTTCCACCACGGGTCGACGGCGGACAGCTGCGGGTCGGCCGGGTAGCGGGCGGCGAATCTGTTGGTGTAGACCGCGGCCTGGTGGCGCTGCCGCAGCAGCCACCGGCCCAGGGCGAAGCCTTCGTGCCGGGTGGAGGAGGACAGGCACAGGCCGCCGGTGAGCAGGGCGTAGGAGCGTGCGTAGTGCAGGCCTGTTTCCAGTGACGGGTGTCTGGTGGCGGGGTTGGGGCGGGCTGCTGCCGCGGCGCGGGTGGTCAGGCCGAGGCGGGTGAGCTGCTGCCGCTGCTGTTCGGCAAGGTCGGCCCAGGTGACGCACTGGGTGTACAACCACTGTCCGGTTTCGTCGTCCACCGCGGTGAACCCGCTTGCGGGGTCGAGGACCGTCCCGGACCGGACGAGATCACGCACGCGGTAGCAGGCCCGCTGCCATCCCGAGGACCACGGCGGTGCCCACCAGGGGTCCATGGCGGTCAGTTCCCGCACGATGGCAGGGTCGAGGCTGCCGCGTCGGGCGCGTACCCGCAGGTTGCTCAGGGCGGTGCCGACGGGGAAGCCGTCCTGGGTGTCGCCGGCCTTGGCGCACAGGTGCCCGTGGCGCTTCCAGTAGGCGCGGGCGTGGGCCATGGTCTGGTCCCGGGCTTCGGCCATGTTGCGGCGCCGGGGGCGCGCGTGCCAGGCCGCCTCCGCGGTGATGCCGATGTGCGACAGCAGTTTCTGCTGCTGGGGGTGGAGCGTGTGGTAGTGCTGGCACTGCCGGTACAGCCAGGTGCCCAGGTTTTCGCTGGTGCCGGGGAAGCCCTGGTCGGGGCGGAGGCCGCCCGTGGATTCCGCGTGTGCGCGTGAGCGCAGGTACAGCCGTTGCCACAGGGTGCTCCAGGGCGGGTTCCACCAGGCGTCGAGTTCGGACAGGGCGCGGCTGCGCTCGGGCGCCATCTGCGGGCCGGTGGCCCGCTGGTTGGACATCCACAGCCCGAGGGCGAAGCCTTTCCTTTGGTGCCGGTAGGGGATGCACAAGTGGCCGTGCTCGGCGGCGAATTCGCGGGCGAGGGCCAGGCCGCGGGCGAATCCCTGAGCCTCCTGCCCGTGGTGGTCGGGCGCGCTGCCGGTCTTCTGCGCGGGCGCCGTCGGGGCTTTGCGGCTGCGGCGGCTGTCGGCCGCTTTGGGCTCGCGGTAGGCGGGTGCTACCCACCACATGCTCTTGGTGTGCGGGCGCTCCCCGGCACGCGAGCGCCAGCAGGCCCGCAGCCACGCGGTGAGCGGGCCGGTGTCGTTGTCGGCCAGGCAGTCGGCCAGCCAGGGCCGCCCGAGCCGTGCGGCGAGTTCGTGGGTGAAGGCCGGCACGTCGGCGGGTGTGTGCGGCTGGTGGTCGCCGGCCTCTTCCAGGACGCGGTGCTGCCAGAAGCGGCCGGCCAGCAGCGCGGTCAGGGCGACGGTCTCCGGATAGGCTGCCGCCTCGCGTGCCGGGTCAAGCGGCCCGTCGGTGCCGGCGGCCCCGAGGAGAGCCAGGCGCTGGGGCCAGACCGTCTCCTGCGGCCAGGCGGCCTGCCACCACGCGGCCGTGACAGCCCGCGCCACCTCCCAGGCGTCCGCGGCCTGCGGGAGGCGGCGCAGCAGCCTGGTGTGGTGCTGCTGGGCCTGTGTGATCTCCGGGAGTGCGGCGACGCTGAACTGGTCGTCTCCGGGCTGCAGCAGTTGGCCCGTCTCGGCCGGCAGCCAGGCCTGGTGGCGCGCGCACAGCCGCTGGTGCGGTTGCGTGTACAGCCGGGCGGGTTCGGTGCGGCCGGTGCGGGCCGCGGTGCAGCGGGTGCACGCTGCCCGGGTGGGGGCGATGGAGCCGGCGTGGTGGAAGGTCAGTGCGGGCCCGGCGTCGAAGTAGCCGGCCGGTTCGTGGCGGTCCCACGCTGGCAGGGCCCGCCGCAGGTGTTCGTCTGGCACTCCGGTCAGCGACACCAGGCGGGAGCGGGCTTCGGCGTTGAGGTAGACCTCTCCGTCGGGCTTGAGCAGGGAGAAAGCCTTTCTGTTGCCGGGGGCGAAGAACTCGGCGATCAGGTCGCCGGCCGAGGCCCCCAAGCGGCCGGCCAGCCGGTCGAGGAAGGACAGGGTGGTCTCGCGGGCAAGCGGCCGGACGCTGGTGCGGCACCGGGCGGTGGGGAACAGCCAGCAGGAGGATGGCCCATGGGAGGGAGGCGGGGGCATGCGCGGTATCCGGTCTTTCTCTCCCTCCGGCCGCCGGCCGGGGGAGGAGCAGGGGGAAGGGCGGGCGGGTCAGCCTCTGCGCCCGGCGCGCCGGGGCGGGGAGGCTGTCTGCGGGGCGAGTGCCTGCTGCTCCGCCCGGATGTCCAGCTCGATGCTTTCCAGCACGTCCCTGGTGATGCGCTCGCTGCCGTCGAGGACGGATGTCACCGCGGCTTCGCGGAGCAGGTGCGACAGGCTGCCGAGGACCCCTGCCGTGCGGCGGTGGAGGTAGGCGGCCTGTGCGGGCAGCGTCTCCCGGCGGTGGTTGCGCAGCCGCAGCGCGCCCTCCATCGTGCGCAGCAGGTCCTCCCACACGCGGCGCTGGGCACCGGTGCCGTAGGGCAGCGGATCGTTGTGCAGCAGTTTGAACCGGCCTGCCAGCTGCTGTCCGCGCGGCCCGGTCAGCAGCGGCGAGTCGTGCACATCGACGCCCGCGTAGACGAAGGTCGCCGGGATGCGCTCGCCCAGGTGCTTGATCTGGTCCGAGGTCTCCGCGCCGGCCCGGGTGCGGGTGTTGAGCAGATGGATGTCGTCCACGAGCACCAGCTGTGTGCGCAGTTCGCACAGTGCCGCGCACACGGCATCGGTGATCGCCGCCTGGTTCATCCGCTGCAGCACCGGGATTCCCAGGAATCTGGCGAACTCGCTGACCAGCATCTTCGGGGTCGACGCCGGCGGGACCGCGACGAATACCACGGGAAGCCTGTCCTGCGCGCCGGGGTGCTTGAGCCGCTGCGACAGCTCGAAGATCCGCCCTAGCTCCATGAGCGTGGTGGTCTTGCCCGTGCTGGGCGGCCCGGACAGGATCAGCCCGCGCCGGGCAGTTCCCCGCTGGCGCCGGTTGACCAGGAGCGCCATCCGCAGCTGGCGCTTGACCTGCTCCATGGCCGGCGTGGCCACCACCACGAACCGGGAGTGGTAGTCCAATCGCTCCTCCGTGCTCCAGCCGGAGTCCTCCGCCTCTTCGCCGGCCGGTGCGCTTTGGACGTAGCGCTCCCAGCCCACCCAGGTCGTCACCGGCTCGAAGGGGCCATCGTCGGCGAAGGAGTCTGCTGTCACCACCGGCCGGCCTCCGCGTACGAGTCCAGCAGCCGGGGCGTAGGCAACCGGGCGCCCTCCGGCGGCGTTTCCTCGTCCTCGCCTTCGTCAAAGCCCTCCAGACCGTCCGGCAATTCCTCCACCTCTTCCTCCGGGACGCCCGGCTCCCCGGCAGCCCGCTGCCGGGGAGCCCGCTCCGCCCCGGGGGAGGGCAGGGGCGGGCAGACCGAGGCCGCCGCGGACGCGCGGGCCGCCACCGCGCGCTCCCGGCGGGTGCCGGCACCCGCGCCGGCGCGGCGCAGGAGCGCGTCCAGCTCGCGGGCCAGAGCAAGCTCGTGCGCGTCACGGTCCGCGGCCTTGGCCACCGTCTTGCGGATGTGCCGCCAGGTGTAATCGGTGAAGGGCATGCTCACCTGGGTGGCGTGGATCCACGGGACCTCGGCAAAGCCCTCCGGCAGCCGCACCCAGATCCGCTCCGGCTCGTAGGGGTTGTGGTGGACCTCCCACCGCCCGGCCGGGCCCGGGCCCTCCGAGCTGCGCCGCCGGTGCCCGTTGAGGGCCTTGCTGTCGTAGGTGCGGTAGTCGAAACGGATGCCGTAGTCGTTGATGGTCTGCCAGCGCACCGGCAGAAGCTCGATGTGGTCGTCCGGCGACAGCGGAACCGGCACGTACCCGGTCACGCCCACCAGCGCCCCCCACATCTCGACCGGTGACAGCGTCAGGTGCGGCAGCAGGGGATGCCGCAGGGAAGAATGCCGCCGCCCGTGCCACCCGGCGACCAGCCACTCATCGAAAAGCTCCTGCAGCTGCGGCAGCGTCCAGCACGCCTCCTTCTCCACATCCCGGCCGCGCTCGGCGGCACCCGGCCCGGTGTAGCCGGCGACGTACTGGCAGAACTGCTGGTTGACCGTCTTGAACGTGCGCTCCACATGGCCCTTGGCCGGACCGTTCGCCGGCGGCGCCGGCTGCAGCGACACCCCCAGCGACTCGCACGCGGCCAGGAACGAAGCGGACACGAACACCCGCCCCTGGTCCACCACCACCGTCTCCGGCACGATCACCGGCCGGGCCGCCGCCCCCTCCAGCCGCTCATCCAGCGTCAGCAGCCGCTCGTAAGGGATCACCGACCGCCGCATCGCCAGCGCCTCGTCCCACCCGGGGCGCATCCGCATCGGCGCCACCATCTCGGCCAGCAGCACCGACGCGTCCACCGCGGTGCTGCCGGCCGGCCGCAGCACCGCGGCACAGATGCTCCGCGTCGCCACATCCACCGCAACCGTCAGTTCCGGCCGCGCCGTCACCCCGTCCGCCAGGACCACCATCACGTCCAGCACGGTGCTGTCCATCATCACCAGTTCCCCGGGCCGCAGCGCCACCGTCGGTGTGAACGGCGGCTGTGGCCGCGACGCGTGGCGCGCACGCTGCGCCGCGCTGCCCAGCAGTCCCTGCCCGTCGGCCACGGCGTGGACCAGCCGGTTGAACGTCGAAGGGGGCGGCACCGGCACCACACCCGGCCCGTACCGGTCCTCCAGGTCCCACCGCACCAGGTCACGCAGACGCGTCAGCGTCCCCGTAGACCGCGGCTTCTGCCGCTCCAGTACCGCCTCCAGCGCCTCCACCACCCGCGGATCGGCCCTGCCGACCCTGGACCGCGCCCGCGTGGTGCGCTGGTCCACCAGCCCCCACACACCTTTGTCCCGGTACCGCGCCCGCATCCGCCTGACCGTCGCCACACTCGTCGGGACACCGGACGCGGTCAGCTCCTCGGCCTTCGCCGCCTCCCGCTGGGCCAACGTGGTCACCGCAGGGTCATACGCCGACCGCGGCGCACCGCCCTCCGGGCCGCCCACAGCACCCGACTCCACCTCCCGCACATCCCGCTCCCAGCGCAGCGCCCGCTCCCGCACCGCATCCGGCAGCGTCTCCAGCAGCGCGAGCGGAGGAACCGGCCGCGCAGGACGGCCGCGGACACGAAAGCCCGGATCCGTGAACAAGGTGGGAACAAACACCGCCGCGACCGTGCCCGCCTCATCGACCAGCCGCGCTTGCACACCCTCCAGGGCCGCCAGCGTCCACTCACGCCCGTCCCAGCTCACCCGGTCACCCACGCAGAGCCTGCCGCGTGTCACGCCGCCACCGCCCCGGCGGCATCTGCGGTCGCCACGGACCGCTGATGCAGCGGACGCTCCAGCGCCGTGCGCAGGATGCCGCACCACAGCGCATGGAAGACCGCCGGCCACACCGCGGCCGGATCCCCCAGATCCCGCACCCCCTCCTCCAACGGCCGCGGACGGGCAAAAGCCGCCGCCACCTCGCCCAGCCGGCCGCCGCCGTTGCGCGGATGCCGGTACCCCGCCAACCACCGCACGTTCGCGGCCCCCACCGGTGACGGCAGCGCGGCCACCCGATAGCGCCACCCCGCCTCCCGCGCGAGCACCGTGAGCTGCGGCGCCCGCTCCGCAACCCGCCGCGACGGCCCCTGCCGCCCGGCGCAGTCCACCAGCACGCCGCTGCCGTCCTCCAGCCGCGCCATCAGATGCGGCGCATGGACCACCGCCTCGCCGTCCTGCGCGAGCCAGGCGAGTTCCACCGGACTGCACGCCAGAGCCACCACCCGCGGATCCCGGTCCAGCAGCATGACCTGCGTGCGCATCGCCCCGAACCCGTAGTGCACCAGACGCCCGGTCGTGGCCGACCACCACCAGCCCGGCGCCACACGTCGGCCCTGCCGCACGGAAAACGTGCGCACCGGCGGCAGATCCTCCACCGCCACCTCGCGCGCCAGACGCGACCACGGCACCCGGCGCAACCTCCCGTCGCCGCCGACGAACCGTGCTTCAGCCCGCACAACCCCACCCGCCGAGGCGACCTGCGGTAAGGAATCTTCCATGACGGCAACTCAACACCACGCCACCAGAGCTGATCATTGCGCAGGTACAGCGAGAACGACGCCCATCCTTGTAGCACCCCGCCTTGCACCCCACGACACGCAGCAGGCATGCGACACCGATCCCACGCGCCGCATGCCTGCGGAGCGGCCAGGCCCCGGAGGGCAACGCCGTGCCACCGGCGCGCAGGGGGTGCGGCGGCCGGGTGCTCCGGACGCGGGGACGCCGCACCGGTCCGGTGAGTGCGCTCGACCCGGGCGGGGAGGGGTATCCCCGTGGGTGCTTGCACCGCCCAGGCAGCAATATCAGGCGGGGGGAGAGGCTGGGACGGGCGCGGGGGAAGCGTGCGGGGTGCCACTACCGGCCGGAGGCATCACGGGCGACGTCTACGCCCGACACCAGCTTGGGGTTTCACCAGCGTGACGTCCAGCGTTTCCCGGCCGGCCCACCCGGCGGAGAACGACCGGCCCGTCCCGGGATGGCCGCGCTGGGGCCGGGTGAGCAGGCCGGCGATCGCAGTGCCTGCCGTCTGGGCGGGGGTGGCGGTGCGGCCGGTGTACGACAGGGGGCCTTCGCCGTACCGCCGAGCAGCAGCGTGCGGGGAGTCGTCGGGGAACCGGCGCCGCGGCGGAGATCGCACAGGCACCACAGCGATTCGCTGCACGCCGTACTCCGGCCAGTTCGATCGGCACTCGCACCGGATCGCCCACAGCGTCGACGAAAGATCGCAGACGCTTTACGCTGCGTGCTCGGGGAGTGACTCGGGGAGCGACGAGTAGGGGGGGGCGAATGGCTGATCCGATCGAGACTGAAGCACCGGACGATTCGGGCTCGGTCACTCTGCGACGGTACGAGTACCAGGTCCATATCGCTGTGCAGGCGGTTCTGGAGATGCTGGCGGGCGGGACGGTCCAGCACGTCACCTGCGAGCACATCGAGGACATCGTCGTGGCGCGCAGCGGTGATCCCCGTTGCGTCGATGGCGGTCTGTTCTGGGATTTTCAGCAGATCAAGACCCGTGATTCGGTCGAGCCCTGGTCACTTGCAGACGTGATCTCCAAGAAGCCGTTGAAGAGCCTGTGGCGCACTCACACCGCGGTACGCAGCAACGGCTTGGTCTACCAGCTGACGGCAGGTATCGAGGGCTACCTTGATCCTGCCGACGCTTCGGTCACCGCATTGTCGAAGGGGGAGGGGGCCCAGAACGCGGACTGCCGCAAGCGCATAGCCGCGCATCTCAAGGTTCCCCAGGACGATGTGCTGGACGCCTTCCTCGGGCTCGTCCGTGTCCGGCCCCTGGTCCGGCGGGAGGATGTCGAGGCACGCAACACGCGTGTCCTGGCCGACCTCGGCCAGGGACTTCCGATGTCCACGATCGACGCTTTGTACAACGAGCTGCTGCGCCTCACCCGGGAGGCCATGCAAGGCCGCCCCCCGGCGCGGTGGACAGAACTCCTGGCCGTCGACGCCCCTCCGCCGGCAGTTCTCAGTAAACGCATCACGGCGGCTTCCGTCGCTGACGTGCGCCAGCGGCTGACCCGGCCCGACCACGTACTTCTTGAGGACCTCTCCGAGGCTCTCCACGGGCCGGAGACCGCGCTCGTGCGCAAACTCCGCCAGGGGGCCGCCTCCAGGGACGTGATCGAAGAAGCACAGATGCTGCGGGCTCAAGCCGACCACTACCGATTGAGGGAACAGGCTCTGGGGACCTGGCCCGACAACCCAGCCGTCGAGACGGACCTGGACCAGCGGCTGCTGCTCCTGGCCCGCCGTATCGGACGGGCTCGCAAAGACCACGCCCAACCAGCCGACACCATCTTCGACGACCTGCAGGTCGCGCTGCACGACAATCCGGGCGCCTACGACCGCCACCCTCTCTACGCCCAGGACGGTGTACTGCTGACGGGCCGGGCGTGCGCCGTGTCGGATGAATGCCGATTCGACTGGGGAGACGCTCGTGACGCCTCCTGACGCAGCCGTAGTTGCGTCGGCCGTTCCACCAGCCGACGGCCGGCCGCCCTCCGCTGACGCCCAAGCACGCCTGCTGCTGCTCATCGACGTCTTCTCGGAGACGAAACGCAGCAAGGGGATCGAAGGACGGATGAAGCTGGCCAAACTCGACTTCCTGTTGCGCTACCCGGGACACTTCAAAAAACTTTTGGCCGTCCGACGGCCTGGCGCGGAGGTCGGGGAGGACCCATGGCTGACGGGGGCAATCGAGCAGAGCATGATCCGATACCGGTACGGGCCGTGGGACCCGGCCTACTACGCACTGCTCGGCGCACTCACGGGCAAGGGCTTGATCGAACCCAAGCACGAGGACGCCATCGCGACCTACCGCACCACTGCGGCCGGCCACGAAGTCGCTCGCGCACTCGCGGAAACCGAAAGCTGGCGCCCCGTCCGTGACCGTGCCCGGCTGCTGCGCCAGCACTTCGACCTGAGCGGCACCAAGCTGAAGGACCTCATCTACGAAACGTTCCCCGACATCGTCGAGGCGGACTGGGGGACCCACCTGTGAGACTGCGCATCGAAGAACTGACTCTGGTCGGCACCAACCGAACCATCCGCTTCGAACCCGGCATGAACGCCATCGTCGGCGGAATGAGCGGCGGCAAGACCGCCACCGTCAGCTGCCTGCGCGCCCTGCTGGGCGCCGAGGTGAGCGTCGTCCCTGAACTGCGGGGACGGACGATCTCCGGAACCGTCCTCGTCGGCGAGCGCCGATTCCGTATCGTGCGCCAGTTGGTCACTACCTCCACAGCCAAGGTCGACATCGCCGAAATCGGCGGCCGGCAAGAAGTCTGGCGCCTTCCCGCCAGCCAGCTACAGGCCGGGTACGACCAGACGTTCCGCGACTGGTGGCTGACCATGCTGGGACTGCCCCGCATCCGGGTCCCCCGCGCCCCCACAGACGAGACCAGCCCTCTCGTCCCGGTCACCATCAGCGACTACCTGATGTACTGCGTCCTGCGGCAGAAAGAGATCGACACCTCCGTCTTCGGCACCCCGGACAACACCCAGAAGAACATCAAGCGCAAGTACGTCTTCGAAATCCTCTACGGCCTCTACGACCCTCAGGCAGCAGGACTGCGAGAACGCCTGCGCAACGTCACAACGGAGCTCAACGCCCTGACGGCCGATGCGGCCACCCTGGAACGCATTCTGGAGACAACCGCCTTCGCCTCTCGCGCTCACCTAGAAGTACAGCGACAGGAGACCGAGCAGCAACTCACCCAAGCCCGTCAAGCCGACCTGAGCCTGACCGAGGAACTCACCGACTCCGCCACCGTCTCCCTGCGCACTCAGATCGGGGAGGCAGAAGCCGAGCTTGCCCGTATCGCCGACGCCGCCGCAGCCGAGGCTGCCTCTGCCTCCCGCCTTGAAGAACTACGCGACCAACTCATCGCCCAAAGCCGCCGCCTCACCCGTGCCCTGGTCGCCGAGCGGCTGCTGAACGACTTCGAATTCCACACCTGCCCACGCTGCGGCGCCGACGTGCCAGAACGAGGCGACGAGAACACCTGCAGGCTGTGCCTGCAGACCCCGCCGCAGGCCCCAGCTCCATCCTCACTCGCCGCCGAACAGGACCGCGTCATCGAGCAGGTCACCGAGACGGAAGAACTGATCAAGCGCAGCAGGCGCCGCCTCGACGAACTCGAGGCCGCCCGCTCCGTCCAGGCCCGCCGCCGCGCCGACCTCGGCGAGCAGCTCGACCGCGCCACGGCCACCTACATCACCGACCAAACCGAACGCATCCGCGCCGTGGCCGCTCAACAGGCTCGATTGGAAGAACACCTGGCACGCATCGACGACGCTCTCGCCGTGCACGACCGCCTCCAGGGACAGAGCGAACGGATCGCCGAACTGGAACGCGAACAAGAAGACCTCAGCAGCCGCATCGCCGCCGCACGGCACAGCAACACGGCTGTCCACGACCGCCTGGACAGGCTCGACGAAGCCTTCGAAGCCGCCCTACGCAGCTTCGACGCTCCCCGCTTCGACAAGCGGCCGGGCTCCCGCATCAACCGGGAGACGTACATGCCGGTCGTCGACGGCCGCTCCTTCGCCGACCTGCAGTCACAAGGTGTCGAAGTTCTGGTGAACGTGGCTCACGTGCTCGCCCACCAGCAAGTAGCCCTTCACGACGACGACATCCCGCTGCCCAACCTCTTGATCATCGACGGCATCAGCAGCAACGTCGGCCACGAGGGCGTCGACCTCGAACGGCTGCGCAAGATGTACGCCACCTTGCTGGACACAGCGACCGAACACATAGACCGCCTCCAGATCATCGTCACCGACAACGACTCGCCCCCGATTGACGGCATTCACCGGGCGCTCGAGCTGTCCGATAGAGACCGATTGGTGCCCGGGGTGCCCGCGGCGACCGACGACGGCGACCACCCCCAGACAGACGACCGAACCTTGGACGGCGACGACTCTGGCGCCTCCGAATGAGCCTGATCTTCACCCGGAGTATGAGCACGAGTCCCACGGAGCCCCTGC
Organism: Streptomyces nanhaiensis; assembly: GCF_046614825.1. Lineage (NCBI taxonomy): Bacteria > Bacillati > Actinomycetota > Actinomycetes > Kitasatosporales > Streptomycetaceae > Streptomyces > Streptomyces nanhaiensis. Next base: position 5,071 of record NZ_JBKJFM010000087.1, on the reverse strand, counting down.
TCATACCGATGCAGGTTCGGCCGGGGCCTCAGCCGGTTTGCTGAGACCCCGGCCGAACCTGCGAGAGTCGCCCTCCGTCATGTGACGGCCGGGACCAGCACGGCCAGCAGCGTGATGAACAGCGTCATGGCGCTGAAGAACACGAAGCTCCCACGGCCGATGGCCGTGGAGACCGGCGATCCCCCCTCGCGGGCGACGTTGTAGCCGATGAGGCCAGCGATGGCGGAGACGGCCGCGAGGACGGTCAGGGCCAGGAGCAGGATCAGGAGGTTCTGCGTGCTCACGCCGCACCCCGCTGGTTCTTCCGGCGGGAGGCGACCTTCGTGTGCAGCTGCTCCGGGATCCAGATCCGGCGCTCGCGGGCAGCCTGGTACAGAGCCGTCCGGAACCGCGACCTGCGCTTGCGGACGGTTGCGTTGGCGAGATTCAGTCGCTCGGCGATCTCGGTGTCCGAGAAACCCATGACCGTCAGTCGCACGACCGCCTGCGTTTCCGGCGCCTGCTCATCGAGGATGTCCTCGAAGTTGGTGCTGAGCACCTCCGACTCGATCTCGTAGCTGGTGGCCTGGAGCAGCCCGCCGATACCGGCCTCGTTCGCGGCGTCCTCTGTGAAGTCGTACACGGCGTGCAGCCGCGCCCAGTTGACTCGCTGCCTGGCCCACCTCACGTACGCCCGCCGGAACACCCACACGCACTGGCCGATGAAGTACGTCATCAGGCAACAGGCGCCGCGCGGTCCCTTGTAGTCCGCCGTCCAGCCCCGCCCGCTCTGCAGGTCGCGGCGGAACTTCCGCATCGCCTCGGCGAGCACGTCGACCATGATGATGTCCCGCTCGCTGCTGCTGCTGCGCAGCAGGCGCATGTCGTCCTCGTGAACGAAGAACTTCCAGCCCCGGCTCTTGCACTGCTTCTGGGCGAGTCGGGGAAGCGTGCCCTTGCGGAGCATGCCGAGCAGGATCGGCTCGGCCTCCCGGCACAGTTCGATCTCGAACACCTCGTAGGCCAGCCCCTCGAACCCGCTGCAGGCCAGCTCCTCGATCCGCGCGGCGTCCCGCTCGATCCGCGCCGCGCGTTCCCCGCCCAGCACCGCGTCAACGGTCTTGACGATCTCAGCTTCCATGCTCATGGCACAAACCCCCTCGTCATGGCCTGCTCCCGACCTCTGACGACTTATCTTTGTCGCGCGCGAGAGCCTGCGAAGCAGACCGCTCGTTGTACGGCACTTGTGTGCAGGGGGAGTTGGTGAACGTGACACGGCGGCCAAAGATTTTTTTTGCGAGGCCCGAAATCAGTCTGCGGATCCGCGATTGCTCGACGGAATTCGCACCCTGCAATGACCGGGGAGACGTGGGTCCTCACCCTGGCAGGACAGGGGCCAGGACCCGCGTTCCGACGGCCAGCAAGCGTGCCTCACGCCCAGTTCATGCCCAGCTCGCGGAGTGCCGCCCGCTGATCGGGGGTGAGTTTGTCGCGGCGGATTTTGGTGTTGGAGACCCACACGCCCAGCCGGACGGCGTGCTGCTGGCCGTCGAGGGTGACGTGTTCGGTGTGCTGTCTGGGGACGCGGTGGGTGCCTTCTCGTTCGACCCATTGTGCGAGGGCTGCGAGGCCGCGCTGGAAAGCCGCTGATGTCTTCCCGCTGCGCTTCTCGGCCGGGGCCGGTGCGGGCCGCTCGGCGGGCTTCACACCCAGCTCGGACAGTCGCCGCTGCTGTTCCTCCGACAGCTCCGCCCAGGAATCAGCCTGTCGTTGGATCCAGCGTCCCAGATCATCGCCCTCGAAGGTCACGCCGGGCCGGATCTCGGCGAGGATGTCGGGTCCGTCAGCCGTGACGAGGTCGCGGAGTACCGCGTGGTGGCGTTGCCAGTCCAGGGGCCAGGGGCAGTTCCAGTCTGGGTCGATCGCCGCCAACTGCTCCGCGCGGGTCCTGGCGCGTTCGGGGTCCTTGCCGAGCCCGCCCTTCCTGCGAAGGTTGGCCAGGTGCTGGCCGATGGGCACCCGCTCCCCGCCGGCGGGATCGGCCCAGACTGCGTTCTGCCGGGGGGCGAGGTGGCCGTGGGCGCGCCGGTAGGAGCGCAGCACGGCGAGTTTGGTCTCCCAGGCTTCCTCGCCCGGTTCCCAGACCATCCCGGCCTCCGGCGCGTCCAGCAGGGTCTTGCGTCGCGGCTCCAGCTCCCCGGCCCGTAGCGCCTTCCGCTGCTGGTGGACCCACCTGCCCAGCGGAAACGCCTTGGTGACGCCCACCGTCGTCTCCGTGTCGTAGGGCACGGCGTGCAGCCCGGTGATGCCGTTTTCCTGGCGCCAGCGGAGCAGGGCCTGGTAGCCCTCCAACCAGACCAGCGATTCGGGCCGGTAGACGCGGGTGCGCAGGAACGCGGCGATCGTGGCCGCGTCCCGGGGAGAGGAGAAGCGCAGCAGCGCGGACTCGGCCGCGGCCTGGGTGTCGTCCTGCTCCTGATCGCCGCCGTTGCCCTCGCCGCCGGCCCCGATGATGCGGCCGTCCTCGTCCCGTCGGATGTGGACCTTGCGTTCGTGCCTGCTGCGGGACAGGGCGCGGGAGGCGAGCTGCTCGGTCACGCGTTCGTCGTGCGAGCGTAGGCCCTGGAGGATTGCGGTCAGGGGGGCGAACGAGGCGGAGGCGATCATGTCGTTGGGATCCTCGCCGGGGGCGAGGAAGACCGGCACGATGATCCTGGCCATCTTCTGGGTGCCGTCGGGATTGGGGCGCAGGGCGCGGCCGATGTTCTGCACGATCTCGACCTGGGAGGTGCGGGTGTCGGCGAAGCACACGCCCTCGACCCCCCGGGTGCCGGTGATGTCGACGCCTTCGCCGAGGACCCGCACCGAGGCGAGGAACGCGCGGTGCACCCGGCGCCCGGCGGCGTCGACGCCGTTCGCGAACTGGCGGAGCGCCTCGCGCCGCTCACTGACGAGGTGGTCGCCGCACAGCCATTGCGACCAGAGCCTCTCCGGGGGGACGTGGCGGCCGGGTTCGAGGTCGTAGAACTCGGCGCCGATCGACGACGCCGGCAGGCGCTCCGCGGCGGCCAAGGCCTCATCCGAGGTGTCGGTGGCGTACAGCTCGGCGGCGGTCGTGGGCAGCTGCTCCGCGAACGCGGCGGCCTCCTCGACCCGCTGGTGGAAGACCATGACGGTCTTGAGATTGTGCTGCGCGGCGTGTTCCAGAAGCGCGGCCTGCAGCAGGGCCAGGCGCCGACCCCGCAGCGCTTCCTCCGAAGTCTCCAGCACCGGGGCCGGGTCCCGGATCTCCAGCACGTCGATCTCAAACCCGGCGAGGATGCCCCGCTCGATGCTTTCGCTTAGCCCCAGTTCGTGGATCCACTCGCCGTAGGGGCCTTCGGGATCGCTCCGCATCGACGCGATCACCGGCTCCTGGCCGTCCTTCCCGCGCTGTGGCCGCGGCGCGGCGAGGATGCGGGGGGTGGCGGTGAGGTAGAGCCGGAAGTCGGCGGGGATTCGCCGGTTGTCGTGGATGGCGGCCCAGGGCCGCCCCAGATCGCCTGTGGTCGAGTGGGCCTCGTCGATGATCGCGAGGTCGAAGCCGTCCATCCGCTGCCCGTACAGGCGCTCTCCACCGGCCAGGGCTGCCTCCAGCGGCCCGCGAACCTTCTTCCGGCCCTCCGGCTCCCTGTCGTTCTGCCAGGGCCCATACGGGCGCTGATCCGGATTCGGCTGCTCGGGGTCGTCGCGGTCCACCAGGGAGGCGTAGGTGGCCAGCACGACGGCCGGCCCGTGCCCGGCCCACAGGGCGAGTTGAATGGGGTTGGTGGTGGTGCGCACCCCTAGTTCGTTCAGCACCGCGTCGCTCTCCAGCGAGCAGACGGCGACCATCGGCCCTCGGTGCCCGACCCGGCGCCAGGCCTGGGCGGTCTGCACCAGCAGGTCCAGGGTCGGCACCATGACCAGGATCCGGCCGCGGGGGAAGCACTCCAGCGCGGCCGCGGCGGCGGTGATCGTCTTCCCCGACCCCGTGGCGGACACCAGCGTGGCCCGCGCCCCCTCCTTGGGCACTTCAGCCCGTGCGGGGAATCCGACCCACTTCTGTATCCGGGAGACGGCCTCTACCTGGTGTTCCCGAAGAACGACGTCCCTCATGCCAGCCCCGCCTACCAATCGACAGCATCCAGATTCATCCGTCCCGGATGAAGATCCCACGGCAGGTCCTCCCAGTGTCTTTCCTGGAAGAATTTCAGCCGTTCCTTCTCCTCCGGCATCAGGGAGAGCAACTCGAAGGCATACCCTGCCGCGCTCACGGACCGGCCCGAGGCGATCTCCTCGTACAGCGCCCACGAACACCCGCGGACCGCCTGCAGGCACGCCGCCGCAACGCCGTCCTGCTCACCGGTGCACAGACAATCCAGTACCAGCAGGAGACTGCGTCGCCACATCAGCGGCACCAGAGGATCGGCCACCGCCGCAGCCACCATGCCGGCCGCAGCCACGGCCGGCTCCATCAGATTGGACTGGATATACACATGATTGTCCGCCCAGCCTTCCCCCACCCGCTCAGGAGGAGCCTTTGTCAACGCAGCTAGGAAATCACGCGGCACATGCACTGCGCTTTCCCCGCAGCCGCACTCCATGCCCGTCCAGTTATGGCGAGAGACCTCCGACTTCACAACCCAGCCAACCAAAACCCACCCCAAAGAAACCACAGGCACCCGCGAATGGGTCTGCCATACTTTCCCCAACGCTACATGACGCATCATCACAACGCACCGCCACGCCGTCCCCTGTAGCCAGCCCGGCCCGCGCAGCGGGCCCAACCACCACCCATCACCCGCACTCTGACGACAGGTCACTTCCCAGGCCGCTCCCGAAGGGGTGGAGCGCAGCGGAACCCCTGAGGCCGCGCCAGCGAAGCAGCGCGGCCTGCCCGAGCACAGCGAGGGCCCCCGGCGCGCAGCGCCGGCCGTCGGCTCCCGCAGCGAAGCGGAGGGAGCCCCCCGCGCGAAGCGCGGGCACGGCGAGCGCAGCGCGCCGCAACCGCGGCGCGCAGCGCCGCGGTTCGCTGCTCCGCGCGCCAGCGCGGAGGTACCCGCTCCGCGGG
>NZ_JBKJFM010000086.1:0-25334 GCF_046614825.1 Streptomyces nanhaiensis | reverse complement strand
GCCCGGGTGGCCCGCGCGCTGGTGGCGCACGGCACCCTGCGCCGCCCGCGGGTGGCCCTGGTCCCGGCGGCGCGGAGCGCCGGCGTACCCGCCGCGATCGGCTGGGCGGGCACCCTGGCGTCCGGCGCGGGGCCCGAGGGGTACGACTCGGTGCTGCACTCCTGGGAGGAGCGTTTCGGTACGCGGGTGGTGGCGCTGGAGCCGGACGTACTGCACCTGTCGGTGCCGGAGCCGCCCCTCACCGCGGCCCAGGCCCTGCCGGTGGCGGCCGAGCACTACGCGTTCTGCCCCTCGGTGGTGCGGCAGGGCGCCGGATCGCTGGCGCGCTACGCGCGGGAGTGGCTGACCGGCCGGAACCTGTGGTCGTTCTGGTGGGAGTGAGCCGGACCGCGCCGGCCGGGCGGGAGGCAGGGCCGGGGGCAGGGCCGGAGGAAGCGGAGCCGGGCGAGGCGGGGCCGGGGACGCGCTTCGGGGCGGCGCCGTCCCTTCCGGCCCCGCCCCGAAGCGTTTCCCGTCTACTCCCCCGTCCCGGTCACCGTCCGGGTCACCGTCCGGGCCATTGCGTGGTTCACCGCGTGGTTCACCGCGCGGCGAACACCGCCACCGTGCGCGGCGGCACCGTGAAGGCTCCCTTGCCGCCGTCGAAGGCGGCGCTCCTCACCACCGTGTCGGAGCCCTTCGCCTGCACCGGGTGCAGTGCGTAGGAGGCGCCGGCGAGCGAGGAGACGGTCTGCGTCTGCCGCTCGGGGGTGGCGTTGAAGACGACCACCAGGTCGCGGTCGCCGTCCGCCAGGCGCATGGTGATCACGCCCGGGGTCTCCTCCTCGCCCGACAGCGGGAAGGACAGTGCCCGCTGGACCCCGGCCGCCGTGGACTGGCTGAAGGCCTTCTCGGTGGAGCGGATCTCCAGCAGGTCCCGGTAGGCGGCGGAGGCGCCGTCGATCTCCCCGCAGGAGGGCGAGAGGTCGGCCAGGGTCAGCAGCGGCTTCGCGTACGGCCACTTGTCCTCGTTGTCCCAGGCCGGCGGCAGGCCGCGGCCGAAGCCGTTGCCGGCCTCGCAGTTCCAGTGGATGGCGTTGTACCAGTCGCCGGAGTCGTAGGAGTTGCGGTCCAGCGACTTCGAGCGCAGCAGGTCGCTGCCCGCCTGGCTGAGGGCCGGCCCCTGGGAGAGGGCGGCGGTGGCCATGGCGATCACCTGCATACGGGCCCGGTCGGCGGCCTTGGTGTCCTTGGGCAGCTTGAACGCCAGGGCGTCGTAGAGGGTCTCGTTGTCGTGGGCGTCGGCGTAGGCGAGTGCCTCGCCGGGGGCGTCGGCGTATCCGGCCGGTGAGCCGTTGTAGTCGACCTGCGAGCCCTTGACCTGCCTGCCGGAGGTGTCGGTGAAGGTGTAGCCGGCGAGGTTGCCGGACAGCCCGACCTTGATCAGGTCCTGGTAGTGCAGGAGCCTGGCCCGCTGCTCCGCCTCGCTGCCGTTGGCGTCCGAGGAGTTGGGGTCGGTGTACAGGCCGCTGGCGAAGCCCTGGACTCCGGGGTCGGCGTCGAAGGGGCCGCCGCCGCGCACCGCGTCGCGGGCCCGGTCGGAGAAGGTGGCGATGCCGGTGCCGGCCATGTTCTTCTGCGTGGCCTGGACGAAGCGTGCGTCGTCGGCGACCTCGCCGAAGTTCCAGCCCTCGCCGTAGAGGATGATGCTCTTGCCGTCGACGCCGTCCTTCTCGGGGGTGAGGGCGTCCAGCGCCTCGCGGACGGCCAGGATGTTGGCCTTGGGGTGGTGGCCCATCAGGTCGAAGCGGAAGCCGTCCACCTTGTACTGCTTGGCCCAGGTGACGATGGAGTCGACCGTGAGCTTGCCCATCATGGTGTGCTCGGGCGCGGTGTTGGCGCAGCAGGTGGAGGTGGCCACCGTGCCGTCCTCCAGCAGGCGGTGGTAGTAGCCGGGCACGATGCGGTCCAGGACGGACTTGTCGTCCTGCCCGGCCGCCATGGTGTGGTTGTAGACCACGTCCAGCACGACCCGCAGTCCGGCCTCGTTGAGGCTCTTGACCATCTTGCGGTACTCGACGGTGCGGGTGGTGCCCTCGGCGTCGGTGGCGTACGAGCCCTCGGGCACGGTGTAGTGCAGCGGGTCGTAGCCCCAGTTGTAGGCGTCCTTGCCGCGGACCTTCCCGACGCACTCCTGCTGCTCGCCGGAGTCGGCGGGCAGGGCCGCCAGGTCGCAGGCGGGCTCGGCCCGGTCGGCGGCGCGCTCGGGGATGGAGGCGATGTCGTACGAGGGCAGCAGATGGACGTGGGAGGTGCCCGCGTCCGCCAGCTTCCCGAGGTGCTTCATGCCGTCGGCGGAGCCCTCGGTGAAGGCCAGGTAGCCGCCGCGGTGCTTCTCGCTCACCGTGGGGTCGGCGACGGAGAAGTCGCGGATGTGCAGCTCCTGGATCTGCGCGTCGCGCAGCGGTGTCGGGGCCGGCTTGTCCAGCCCCTTCCAGCCCCTGGGGGCCAGCTTCGGGTCGGACAGGTCGACGACCAGGCTCCTTTCGGAGTCGGTGGTCAGGGCGGTGGAGTAGGGGTCGGTGACCTTGTTGGTGACCAGCTTGCCCACCGAGGGCGCCCAGACCGTCACGTGGTAGCGGTACGGCTTGCCCGTCCAGCTCCGGTTGCCGTGCGCGCTCCACACGCCGGTGGTGTCGTCGCGCCGCATCCGCACGGTGCGGCCGTCCAGTTCGAGGGAGACCGCCTGCGCGGTGGGCGCCCACACCGACAGGGTGGGGCGGCCGCTCCGGTCGAAGACCGGGCCGAGGTCGGCCTTCGCCGCCTTGGTGCCGTAGAGGTCGTCCAGCACACCGGGGATCTGCACCCCGGTCGCCGCCAGCAGCGCCCCTTCGGTGTTGCGCTGGGTGGCGACGACCTGGCCGCGCAGGGCGGTGCGCACCCGGTCGCGGTCGCGGGGGTCGATGCGGAAGGCGGGGTAGTCCTTCAGGTGCGGGAACTTCTCCTTCTGCGCGTCGGTGAGCCCGCCGGGCACGGGGGCGAGGCGCAGCCAGCGGCCCTCGTGCTTCAGGGCGCCGTCCTCGACCGCGATGGTGCCGCGGGTGTCGTAGGCGAGCTGCTGGCTGGTGGCGTCGGTGGCCTTGACCTTCCAGGCGACGGTGTCCCGGTCGATCCACTGGGCCCCGGCCCCGGCCAGGTCCAGCTCGGGCGCGCCGCCGGTGGTGGGCAGCAGGTAGCCGGGGGTGGCGGACAGCTTCCAGACCTCGCGGCCGTGGGTGGCGAAGTCCAGCGACTGGTCGGCGTTCTCGTCCTTGGTGTCGCCCTTGTGGATGATGTAGCTCAGCGAGGTGGCGCCCTCGGCGAGCGGCACCTCGAAGGTGGCGCCGAAGGCGTCCTCCTTCACCGGCATCAGCGGCTTGGACCAGTCGGTGGGCTCGGCAGCGCCGGTCCAGGTGTGCAGGCCCCAGCCGTCGTAGTCGCCGTCGGCGCGGTGGTAGTGCAGTACGGCCTTCTTCTCGTCCTGCGGCGGGTAGACGCCCTCGGGCCGCTCGGACAGCGTCCGGTCACTGCCCTGCTCGACCCACACCTCGCCGGTCTTCGCCAGGTCGACGGTGCGCTCGGGACCGTCGTCCACGCCGTCCTTGGTGATGGTGAAGGAGAGCCTGCCCTCGCCGTCGGCCGGCCTGACCCAGGCGAAGGCGCCGTAGGCGTCGCGGCCGGTGAAGTCGGCGGTGCGGTCGCCGGCGACCAGCTTCCAGCCGTCGTAGTCGCCGTCGGCGCGCTGGTAGTGGACGACGGCCCAGTTCCGTTCCACCGCCGAGGGCTTCTCGGGCGGCGGGGCCTGGCCGGCGGTGGAGGAGGCGGTGTCGGAGGCGGTGCGGCCCTCGGCGTCGACCACGACGGCCTTGTAGCGCAGCGGCGTTCCGGCCTTCACGTCCCGGCCGATGTACTGGGTGACCTTGTAGGGGGCGTGGTCGGCGGTGCCGAGGGTCTGCCACTTCCCGTCGCCCGTCTGGGCGGCGAAGACGACGCGGTCGAGTCCGCCGTCCCCTCCCCCGACGTTCGCGGTGATCTCGACGGTGCCGGTGGCGCCCGCCGCGGGGGCCTTCAGCTCGACGGCCGGCGCGGCGGCGGGTGCGGGAAGCGGCTTCGCCGCCTTGAACACCACGGTGGACAGGGCCGGGACGGTGACGGTCAGCTTCGCGTCCGGTCCGGTGCGCACGGTGTCGTCGCCGCCGTGGATCTGGCGGAACGCGGTGGCCGGGGATCCGGTGGGGATCTCGACCGTGCGGGCCTTGGCGCCGTTGTTGGCGGCGACGAGGTACTCGGTGCGCTGCTCGGCGCCGGTGCGGGTGAAGGCGTACACGCCGGGGCCGTCGCCGGTCTGCGCGTAGCGCTCGGTCTGGACGCCGTCGCGCAGGGCGGGGTGCTCCCGGGTCAGCTTCGACAGGGCCGCGATGGAGCGGTACAGGGGGTGGGAGGTGTCGTACGCGTCCTCGGCGTGGGTGCGGTCGGTGCCGATCCGGTCGTTCTTCTCCTCGTCCAGGTAGGCGTCGGTCCTGGAGGCGAAGAGGGTCTGGCGGGCGTCCTGGTCGCCGCCGGCGCCGGTGAAGCCCTGCTCGTCGCCGTAGTAGACCACCGGGTTGCCGCGGCTGAGGAACATCAGCTCGTTGGCGAGCTTCGCCCGCTTCAGCAGCTCGGCGTCACCGGCGCCGGGGTTGTCCTGGCGCAGGAAGGTCCCGAAGCGGCCCATGTCGTGGTTGCCGGTGAAGGTGACCTGCTCGTACGCGTTGGAGCGGCCGGTGGTGTAGCGGTAGTCCTGGGCGAACAGGTCCGACAGCTTGGCCGCCGGCCCGCTCTGGGAGGCGTAGGAGCGGGCGGCCTCCTGGAAGCCGAAGTCGAGGGTGGCGTCGAGCTTGCCCCGGGTGACGTAGGGGGCCATCTGGGCGGGGTCGGAGGAGTAGACCTCGCCGAACATGAAGAAGTCGTCGCGCCCCTTCTTCGCGGCGTAGGCGTCCAGGGCGGTGGCCCACTGGGTCCAGAACTCCATGTTGACGTGCTTGACCGTGTCGATGCGGAAGCCGTCGATCCGGAAGTCCCTCACCCACCGCTGGTAGATCTTCTTCATGCCCTCGACGACCTCGGGACGCTCGGTCCACAGGTCGTCCAGGCCGTAGAAGTCACCGTGCAGGGCGCTCTCCCCGGCGAAGGTGGAGTCGCCCCGGTTGTGGTACATCTCCGGGTCGTTGAGCCAGCCGGGGACCTTCACGTCCTTCTCGGCCGCCGGGACGACCGGGGTGCGGGGGAAGGAGCCGCGGTCGGTCTGCGGGAACCTCCCCCCGGCGGCGTAGTCGGCGTCGTCGAAGGGCCTGCCGTCCTTGGTGAGGTAGGGGAAGGCGCCCTTGGACAGGTAGGAGTAGGACTTCTCCTCGTAGTCCACCACGTCGGCGGTGTGGTTGGTGATGACGTCGAAGAAGACCTTCATGCCCTTGTCGTGGGCGGCGTCGATCAGGTCCCGCAGGTCGTCGTTGGTGCCGAAGTGCGGGTCGACCTGGGTGAAGTCGGTGATCCAGTAGCCGTGGTAGCCGGCCGAGGCGTTCTTCCCCTCGCCCTGCACCGGCTTGTTCTTGAAGATGGGCGCCATCCAGATGGCGGTGGTGCCCAGGCCCTTGATGTAGTCCAGCTTCTCCTTCAGGCCCTCGAGGTCGCCGCCCTGGTAGAAGCCCTTGTGGGTGGGGTCGTAGCCGGTGGCCAGGCGGTCGCCCTCCAGTCCGCCGCGGTCGTTGGAGCGGTCCGCGTTGGCGAAGCGGTCGGGCAGGACGAAGTAGAACTGCTCCCGCGTCAGGTCGTGCCGTGTGGGCTCGGCGGCCAGTTTCGCGTCGGACGGCGGCGGCGGTGCGGCCTTGGCGGGGGCCGCCGCGGTGATGAGCGTCGCCAGGATCGCGGCCGCGATGCTCGCGGCCGCTCCTCTGCGCGCCAGGGGACCTGTCACGGGTCGCTCTCCTCGGGTGCGGTGATCTGTGCGTGGTGCGTGTGCGCTGCGTGTGGGGTGACCTGTGGGGCGGCCTGCGGGGGGAGTCCGGGGTGGGGAGGACCGCGGGCCGCCCGGCCCGGCGGCGGGGAAGTGGGCCGGTACCGGGCGGCCGGTTCTCGGGGCGGTCACGTGCGGCGCCGGGGCGCCGGAGGTGCTAGCAGCGGGAGCCGCTGCGCAGGGCTATGGCGGTGCCGGGGTTGAGGGTGGCGGTGAACTGGCCGGAGCTGTTCACGGTGACCCTGCCGCCGTTCTGGATGTTGCAGTAGGTTCCGCCCGGCAGCGAGGTCTGGAAGGTGCGGGAGATCGAGTACGTCTCGTGGTTGATGGCGACGTAGCCCTTGTTCCCGCGGCCGAAGGCGATGGCGTCGTTGCCGTTGTCCCACCAGTTGACGACGGCCTGGCCGCGCGTCTCGTTGCGGAAGGCGACCATGGAGGAGATCTCGCGCCAGGCGTGCTGGCACTTCCAGCCGTCCTGCCAGCAGGCGTTCACCCGGCCGCCGTTGGGCGGGCCGGCGTCGTAGTTGCTCCACTCGTAGCCGGAGTGGACGTCCGGGGCGCCGTACGGCCAGGCCAGCATGAAGACGTTGGCCAGGGTGTAGGCGGAGCCGTACTTGTAGTTCATGGTGTCGCCGCCGCGCTCGGTGTCGTGGTTGTCCACGAAGACGCCGGACTTGCCGGAGCTCATGTAGCCCCAGCCCTCACCGTAGTTCTTGAGGTAGGCGAGCTTCTCGCTGCCGAAGACCCGCTTGAGGTCCCGGGCGTAGCGGAACTCCTGCACGTCGCCGTTGTTGAGGTACTCGGTGGGCGAGACGGCCTCGCCCGCGCCGTAGATCGCCTCCTGCTTCCAGTAGACGTTCGGGTTGTTCAGCTGGGACTTGATGGCCGCCAGGTCGCCGGCGGGCATGTGCTTGGCCGCGTCGATCCGGAAGCCGTCCACACCGAGCGAGAGCAGGTCGTTCATGTAGGCCGCGATCCGGCTGCGGACGTAGGGCTCGCCGGTGTCGAGGTCGGCGAGACCCACCAGTTCGCAGTTCTGGACGTTGTACCGGTCCTGGTAGTTGCTGATCGTGGACCGGCAGTCGTCCATGTCGGCACCGCTGTAGATGCCGGGGTAGTTGTACTTGGTGTACGACGAGCCGCCGGTGCCGGTGCCGCTGCCCGCCGACATGTGGTTGATCACCGTGTCGACGACGACCTTCACGCCTGCCGAGTGGCAGGTGTTGACCATGTTCTGGAACTGCGAGCGGTTGCCGAGACGCCCTGCGATCTTGTAGCTGACCGGCTGGTACGAGGTCCACCACTGGCTGCCCTGGATGTGTTCCTGGGGCGGGGAGACCTGGACGAAGCCGTAGCCGGCCGGGCCGAGCCTGCTGGTGCACTCGCGTGCGATCGAGTCGAAGTTCCACTCGAACATCACGGCGGTGACGTCCTTGGTTCCGGGCGGCGCCGCCTGTGCCGATCCGGGAACGGCGATGAGGGAGCCTGCCATGCCCGCGACAAGCGCGAGCGTGGTGGCTGCGGATCTCCTGGCCACGTTTCCTCCTGTGGGGGGGAGCAGATGCAAGTGCCTGCCTGGGGGCAACGCGCCGCGCCCGTGAGGCGGTGGAGCAGTGAATGCTCTTGCTGCAAGAAGACTGAAAATGCCTGAAAGTCTTCGCGCAGGAGACCGTAGACGGGCCCTGGAAGTGCGTCAAGGCTTTGGACATCCACGGGAAACACGACCGCCATCTCCGTGCAATCTCTTTCGCAAGAGATTGCACGGTGCTACGTTCGACCACACTCCCGGTCCGGTCGGCCGGGGGACCAGGCACATGGACCCCACGCGCCCGGCCGGCCGGGCCGGGGTGCCCGCGTACCCGGCCGGCGGCACACGGTGGTGGCCGGCATGGTGACCGGCGTGGTGACCGGCGAGACGCACGCCGGGCGCCGGCGGGCACCCGGCGGCGGGGCTGTCAGGTCGCGCACCGCCGGGTGCCCGCCGGCGCCCGGCGGTACGTACCCGGTCCTACGACGGCGGGGCGGTCGAGCCGCGCACCACCAGTTCGGGCTGGAAGACGAACTCCGAGTGCTGGACGGGGTTCCCCCCGATCTCCTCCAGCAGCGCGTTCACCGCCGCGCTCGCCATGGCCTTGACCGGCTGGCGCACGGTCGTCAGCGGCGGGTCGGTGAAGGCGATCAGCTCGGAGTCGTCGAAGCCGACCACCGACAGCTCGCGCGGGACCTCCAGCCCGCGCTGCCGGGCCGCCCGCACCACGCCCAGCGCCATCAGGTCGCTGCCGCACACCACACCCGTGCAGCCCGCGCTGATCAGCGCGCCCGCCGCGGCGTGGCCGCCCTCGAGGGTGAACAGCGTGTGCTGGACCTGCTCGCGCACCCGCGCCGCGGGTACGCCCTGCTCGATCAGCGCCGCCGTGAACCCCTCGGCCTTGCGCCGAACCGGTACGTACCGGACGGGGCCGACCGCCAGGCCGATGTGCCGCGGATCGTGGCCGAGGTCGACCAGATGGCGCACCGCCATCCGGGCCGCCGCCCGGTCGTCGGGCGACACGAAGGGGGCGCTGACGTGCTCGTTGAAACCGTTGATGAGCACGAACGGCACGCCCCGGCCGGACAGCCGCACGTAGCGGCCCGGGTCCGCGGTGGTGTCGGCGTGCAGTCCGGAGAGGAAGACGATGCCGTTGACGCCGCGCTCGACGAGCTGGTCGACCAGCTCGTCCTCGGTGGCGCCGCCGGGCATCTGGGTGCACAGCACCGGCGTGTAGCCGTGTCCGGCCAGGACCTGCTCGATGACCTGGGCGAACGCCGGGAAGATCGGGTTGGTCAACTCCGGGATGACCAGCCCGATCAGACCGGCGCTGCGCTGCCGCAGCCGCACCGGCCGCTCGTACCCCAGCACGTCCAGGGCCGCCAGCACCTTCTGCCGGGTGCCGGCCGCCACGCCCGCCTTGCCGTTGAGCACACGGCTGACCGTGGCCTCGCTGACCGAGGCCTGGGCCGCGATGTCGGCCAGCCGGGCGGTTCCGGGGACGCTGCCGGGGACGGCGCCCGCGGCCGGGCCCCCCTGCTGGGGGACCCGGGCGGGCGCCGTGCCGGCCTCCGTCATACCTCCCACCAGACGGTGGTGTCGGCCGGGATCGCACCGCCCTCGTACTCGCCGCTGGCCAGCAGCAGCCGGCCGGGCGCCGCGGACAGCTCCACGGGCCGGTCGGTGGTGTTGGCCGTGCAGACGATGTCGCGGCCGGAGCCGTCGGCCGCGCGGCGCCGGAAGGCCAGCACCCCGGCGGGGAAGTCCTCCAGCCACTCCACGCTCTCGCCCGCGCCCAGCGCCGGGTGCTCGCGGCGCACCGCCAGCGCGCTGCGGTACAGCTCCAGCGTGGAGGTGGGGTCGCCGGTCTGCTCCTCGACCGACAGCTCGGCCCACTGCTCGGGCTGGGGCAGCCAGCTGCCGCCGGAGCCGAAGCCGTAGCTGGACCCGGCCGGCGCCCACGGGATGGGCACGCGGCAGCCGTCGCGCAGGCCGTCCTGGCCGTTGTCCTTGAAGAAGGACGGGTCCTGGCGCACCTCGTCGGGCAGGTCGGTGACCTCCGGCAGGCCCAGCTCCTCGCCCTGGTAGACGTAGGCCGAGCCGGGCAGCGCCAGCATCAGCAGCGAGGCGGCGCGGGCGCGGGTCAGGCCGCCGCCCAGCCGGGTGCGGTGGCGCACCACGTCGTGGTTGGACAGCACCCAGGTGGTGGGGGCGCCGACCGGGCGCATGGAGTCCAGCGACTCGTCGATGACCGCCCGCAGCGCCTCGGCGTTCCACGCGGTGTTCAGGTAGTGGAAGTTGAACGCCTGGTGCAGCTCGTCGGCGCGCAGGTAGAGCGCGGTGCGCTCGGGGCTGGGCGTCCAGGCCTCGGCGACGCCGATGCGTTCGCCGGGGTACTCGTCGAGGATGCGCCGCCAGGAGCGGTAGATCTCGTGGACGCCGTCCTGGTCGAAGAAGGGCAGCACCTGGTTGCCCAGCAGCTTCAGCTGCCCGGCCCGGCCCATGTCGGGCAGCCCCGCGGCCTTGACCAGTCCGTGGGCGACGTCGATGCGGAAGCCGTCCACGCCCATGTCCAGCCAGAAGCGCAGCACCGAGCGGAACTCGTCCCGCACGGCCTCGTTCTCCCAGTTGAAGTCGGGCTGCTCGGGGGCGAACAGGTGCAGGTACCACTCCCCCGGGGTGCCGTCGGGGTTCTTCGTGCGGGTCCAGGCCGGACCGCCGAAGATGGACTCCCAGTCGTTCGGGGGCTCCTCGCCCTTCGGGCCGCGCCCGGGGCGGAAGTGGTAGCGGTCGCGCAGCGGTGAGCCGGGGCCCTCGCGCAGGGCGCGCTGGAACCACTCGTGCTGGTCGGAGGAGTGGTTGGGCACCAGGTCCACGATGATCCGCAGCCCCAGCTGGTGGGCGTCGCGGATCAGCGCGTCGGCGTCGTGGAGGTCGCCGAACATCGGGTCGATGGCGCGGTAGTCGGCGACGTCGTAGCCGGCGTCGGCCTGCGGGGAGGCGTAGAAGGGGCTGAGCCAGACGGCGTCGACGCCCAGGTCGGCCAGGTAGGGCAGCCGCGCGCGGACGCCCGCCAGGTCGCCCATGCCGTCGCCGTTCCCGTCGGCGAAGGAGCGGGGGTAGACCTGGTAGATCACCGCGTCGCGCCACCAGCCGGTCGGCTCTCCCGAGGCGTCCGTGCGGATGGCCGGGGCCGTACCGGTGGCGGGGGCTGATGAGTGCTGGGTCATGTCATCCCTGGTGTCGTGAGTGGGGGGACGCGAGGTGCCGGACGGGTGGGGCGGCGGGTCAGGACTTGACGGCGCCGGAGGTCAGTCCGGCGACGAGGTGCCGCTGGGCGATGCCGAAGACGATCGCGGCCGGGACGGCGATGATCACCGCGGCGGCGGTCATCGAGCCCCAGTCGCCGACGTACTGGTTGACGAAGGTCTGCAGGCCGCCGGCGAGGGTGAGGTTCTCCTCGCCGGTCATGAAGGCCGACGCGTAGGCGACCTCGGCCCAGGCGGTCACGAAGCTGTAGAAGCCGGTGACGGCGAGACCGGGCTTGGCCAGCGGCAGGATCAGCCGCCAGAAGGTGCCGAAGGGGTTGAGGCCGTCCACGCGCCCCGACTCGTCGATGGAGACCGGGATGGTGTCGAAGAAGCCCTTCATCATCCAGGCGCAGAACGGCACCGCGATGGTCAGGTAGGTGATGATCAGTCCGACGGGCTGGTTGAGCAGGCCGAGCTGCGCCATCAGGTTGTACAGCGGCACGATCAGGATCGCCATCGGGAACATCTGCGTGATCAGCAGGGTCCACATCAGCGGGCGCATCCCGGGGAAGCGGAAGCGGCTGACGGCGTAGCCGGTGGTGGCGGAGATGAACACGCCGAGCAGCGTGGTCATCACCACGACCACCACCGAGTTCCAGAACCAGGTCAGGAAGTAGGTCTCGCCCAGGACGTGGGTGTAGTTCTCCAGCGTGAAGTTCTGCACCAGCGAGGTGGTGAAGGTCTCCGTCTTGGGCTTGAAGGACGTCACCAGCAGCCAGAACGGCGGGAAGACCGCGGCCAGGGCCGCCGTCAGCAGGCCCGCGTGGAGCGCGACGGAGGCCAGCGGCCCGCGCTCGCCGCGCCCGCGCACCCGCCCGCGCCGCCCGGCGCCGGCCGGCGGCACGGGCGCGGTGGTGGCGGGGTCGGGGGTCGTGGTCGCGGTGGTGGTTTCCGTGGTGTTCATCGTCGTCACCACACCTCTCCCTGCTTGCGGAGCGAACGGCGGTAGAACACCGCGAAGAGCATCAGGAGCAGCAGGATCAGCACGCCCCAGGCCGCGGAGGTGGCGAAGTCGCGCGGGCTGTTGAGGAAGGACAGCCGGTAGGCGTAGGTCACCAGGATCTCGGTGGAGTCGCCCGGGCCGCCGCGGGTGAGCAGGTAGATCACCGGGAACATGTTGAACGTCCAGATGGTGCTCAGCAGGACCACGGTGCTGCTGACCGAGCGGATGCCCGGCAGGGTGACGTTGCGGAAGCGCTGCCAGGCGTTCGCGCCGTCCACCTCGGCGGCCTCCAGCAGCTCGGAGGGGATGGCCTGGAGGGCGCCCAGCAGGGCGACGAGCATGAACGGCACGCCCAGCCAGACGTTCACCGCGATGACGGAGATCTTCGCCCAGGTGGGGTCGCCCAGCCAGGGGACGGCGTCGATGCCCCCGCCCTCCAGGACCCTGTTGAGGATGCCGTTCTTCTCGTTGAACAGCATCTGCCAGGCGAAGACGGAGACGAAGGCCGGGATGCCCCAGGGCAGGATGATCGCGATGCGGTAGACGGCCCGGCCGCGCAGCTTCCGGTTGAGCATGGTGGCCAGCACCAGGCCCAGCAGGAAGGTCACGGAGACGCAGCCGACCGTCCACAGCACCGTCCAGCCGAGCCGGTCCCAGAAGACGCTGTCGGTGAGGATGGCCCTGTAGTTCTCGAGACCGGTGAACTCGTAGGTGGCCTCGATCTCGTTGACACCGATGGTGCGGGCGACGTTGGCCTCGTCCGCGTCGGTCAGGGACAGCCAGATGCCCCGGACCAGCGGATAGCCGATGATCACCCCGATGACGATCACCACGGGGGCCACCATGGCCCACGCGTACCAGTGCGTCGCCAGAGCGCGGCGCAGCGGTCCGGGGACCTCCGTGGACTTCTCGCCAGTTCCGCGGCCGCGGCCGCGGGCGTCTCCGCCCGCGGCCGGTGCCACCGACTGGCCGGTCTCGACAGCCATGGTCGTCGGTCAGCCTCTCCCTGAGCTTTCCCTGGCCCTTACCCGGCCCTTACTTCCAGTCCCCGTCCTTGAGGAGCTTGGCGTACTCCTCGCCGGCCTTCTCCGCGGCGGCCTCCGGCTTGGTCTTGCCGGTCAGCACGTCGGCCATCTGGACGCGCAGCGGCTCGAAGAGGGAGTTGCCCTCGGCGATCCAGGGGCGCTCGACGGCCTTGTCCACGGCGGGCTTGAAGAACTGGACCATCTGGTTGTCCTTGACGGTCTTCTCCTCGTACACCGAGGTGCGGGTCGGCAGGAGGCTCAGCTCCTCGGTGGTGCGCTTCTGGACCTCGGCGGAGCTCATGTACTTGACGAACTCGTAGGAGGCGTCGAGGTTGTCGGAGCCCGCGTAGACCGAGTAGTTGTGACCGCCCTGCGGGGCGCCCTGGCCGGCGCTGCCGGCCGGGACCGCGGCGACCCCGAGGTTGTCCTCGTCGCCCTTGAACTGCTTGCCCGCGAGGGTGTCCTCGATGGCCCAGGGGCCGTTGACCATCATCGCGACCTTGCCGTCCTTGAAGGACTTCTGCATGTTCTCCCAGCCGTTGGTGGTGTCCGTGATCGCGGCCTTGGAGTCCACCAGGTCCTTCATCACCCCGAACGCCTTCGCACCGGGCTCGTCGTCGACGGTGATCTTCTTGGCCTCGGCGTCGAGCATGTCGCCGCCCTCGCCGTAGAGGAAGGGCAGGAACCAGTACGGGTCGTCACCGCGCAGGTAGAACGGGGTGACGTCGTTCTTCTTGAACGCGTCGGTGGAGTCCTTGATCTCCTCGACCGACTGCGGGACCTCGACGCCGGCCTTCTCCAGCAGGCCCTTGTTGTAGAACAGGGCCAGGGTGTCGATGACCTGCGGCACGGCGTAGGTCTTGCCGTCGTACTGGGTGCTGCCCCAGGCCTGCGGCAGGTAGTCGTCCTTGTTGTCGACCGCGGCGGTGTCGTCCAGCGGGGCGAGGTAGCCCAGGCTGGCGAAGTCGGCCACCCAGGCGACCTCGGTGCGCATCACGTCGGGGGCTCCGGAGCCGCCGCCCGCGGCGTTCTTGAACTTGTTGCTGGCCTCGCCGAAGGGGACGTTGACGTACTTGACGTCGACCTCGGGGTGCTTCTCCTCGAACTCCTCGGCGACCTTCTTGAAGAAGGCCTTCTCGGCGTCGCCCGACGTGTCCCAGAACTCGACGGTGCCCGACAGCTCGCCGCCGGCGTTCTTCTTCTCGCCGTCGCCGCTGTCGCCGCCGCCGCAGGCGGTGGCCGCGAGCGCGATGGCCGCGACCAGTGCGGTGGTCCCTATGCCACGCCGCATGTGAACTCCTCCATGATCCGGTGCCCGTCTCGCGGGGGCACTGGCGTACTCCGCGCGGGCCGCGCTGTCGCGGCGCCGGGCTGACGAGGAACGTAACAGCGGCGCAATCTTTTAGAAAGACCTTGCGGCAACTTTCTGCAAACGAGTCTGCAACGGCTTCCGCAAGAAGTTGCGCCCCTGCTACCTTCCTCCGCGTTCCACAGCGGATCCCCCGCTTGAGGACAGACGGGAAGAGCACGATGGAAACCCACATACACCCCGATACGTCCCGTTCCACCGGACGGACCGGCCGGCCCCGCGGGGCGGCCGCCGCGCTGGCCGCCGTCTCCCTGGCCCTGACTGCCACGGCCTGCGGAGTCCTCGGCACGTCCCCGGAGGACGACGCCTCCGCCGTGTCCGGCAGCGTCACCTGGTGGGACACCTCGGGCGAGGCCGAGGCCCCGCACTTCGCGAAACTCGTCGCCGCCTTCGAGAAGAAGCATCCCAACATCGACGTCGAGCACGTCTCCGTCCCCTTCGACCAGGCCCAGCAGAGGTTCCTGGACGCCGTGGAGTCCGGCCGGGGCGCCCCCGACGTACTGCGGGCGGACGTCGGCTGGACGATCGGCTTCGCCGCCGAGGGCCACCTCGCCGATCTCACCGGCACCCCCGCCCTGGACGCCGACATGTCCGGCTTCCTGCCCACCACCACCGCGAGCGTGATGCTGGAGGACGGCGGCGTCTACGGCGTCCCCCAGGTGACCGACACCCTCGCCCTGCTCTACAACCGCCGGATCTTCGAGGAGGCCGGGATCAACCGGCCGCCGGCCACCTGGAAGGACCTGAAGGACACCGCGCTGAAGATCAAGCGGGAGACGGGGGCCGAGGGCATCGTCCTCAACCCCGATCCCTTCTTCTCGCTGCCGTTCCTGTACGGCGAGAAGAGCGACCTGGTCGACGTGGCCTCCCGCACGATCACCGTCGCCTCCCCCGACTCGGTCCGGGGCGTGGCCACCGCCGCCGGCCTGGTCTCCTCCGGCGCCGCGCCCAGGCCGCCGGAGAAGGACGCCTACGCCGCCATGCAGAACGCCTTCAAGAGCGGCGAGGCGGCCATGATGATCAACGGCCCCTGGGCGACCGCCGACATCTTCTCCTCCCCGGAGTTCGAGGACCGCGACAACCTGGGCATCGCCGCCGTCCCGGCCGGCGGATCGGGCACCGCGGGCTCCCCCACCGGCGGCCACAACCTCGTGGTCTCCGCGAAGACGGAGAACCCGGACGCCTCGTACCTCTTCGTCAAGTACATGACCGACGCCAAGCAGCAGGAGAGCACCGCCCTCGCCCTGGGCCTGCTGCCGACCCGTACGGCCGCCTACACCGGGAAGGTGCTGTCCGACCCGGTCCGCAACTCCTTCTACCTGGCGCTGACCAAGGCCGTGGCCCGGCCGTCCCTCCCCGAGGGCGGGCAGCTCTTCGTCGCCCTCCAGCCCCACTACACGGCCATCCTGCGCGGCGAGGAGACCGCACGCGAGGGGCTGACCCGTACCGCCGAGGAGTGGAGCGCCGGGCTGCTGCCCGGCTACCGCGTCGAACGGTGAGACCCGCCTCCGGTTTCGCCCCCGACCCGGGGGCGAAACCACACCTATCCGGACGAACTCCCGGGTACGGTGGGCAGTCGGACACATGACCGGTACAGTCCGGTGCTGTGACCGCACGGCTAGCTGACATCGCAGCCCAGGCGGGGGTCAGCGAAGCGACGGTCAGCCGCGTCCTCAACGGCAAGCCCGGCGTTTCCCCGGCCACCCGCGAGTCCGTCCTCGCCGCACTGGACCTGCTGGGATACGAGCGGCCCGTGCGCCTGCGCCAGCGCAGCGCGGGGCTGGTCGGGCTGATCACCCCCGAGCTGGAGAACCCGATCTTCCCGGCGTTCGCCCAGGTCATCGGACAGGCGCTGACCCGTCAGGGCTACACCCCCGTCCTGGCCACCCAGACCCCTGGCGGCTCGACGGAGGACGAGCTGACCGAGATGCTCGTGGACCGGGGCGTGGCGGGCATCATCTTCGTCTCCGGGCTGCACGCCGACACCACCGCCGACATGCAGCGCTACGAGCAGCTGCGCGGCAAGGGCGTGCCGTTCGTGATGGTCAACGGCTTCTCCCCCAAGGTCCGCGCGCCCTTCGTCTCGCCGGACGACCGGGCCGCGATGCGACTGGCCGTCACCCACCTCGCCTCGCTCGGCCACGAGCGCATCGGACTGGCCCTGGGACCCGCCCGGTTCGTGCCCGTCCAGCGCAAGACGGAGGGTTTCACCACCAGCCTCCAGGAGCAGCTCGGGCTCTCGCCGAGCGAGGCGGAGTCGATGGTCCAGCACTCGCTGTACACCCTGGAGGGCGGCCAGGCGGCGGCCGGCTCCCTGATCGACCGGGGCTGCACCGCCGTGGTCTGCGCCAGCGACATGATGGCGCTCGGCGCCATCCGGGCCGCCCGGCAGCGCGGCCTGGCCGTTCCCGGCGACGTCTCGGTCATCGGCTTCGACGACTCCCCGCTGATCGCCTTCACCGATCCGCCGCTGACGACCATCCGCCAGCCGGTGACCGCGATGGGCCAGGCGGCGGTACGGGCGCTGCTGGAGGAGATCGGCGGCACCCCCGCGCCCCACAGCGAGTTCGTCTTCCTGCCCGAGCTGGTCGTCCGCGGATCCACCGCCTCCGCGCCTCAGGGCCGGGGGTCCGTCCCAGGGAGGACCGAGGACGGCCGGGACCGGTCCGGGGGATGATCGGCCGGGGGCCGGATTCTGGCAGACTGGCGCACCATGGGGGCTCCGATCGCGAGGACGACAGAAGAAGCCAGAGTGACCACTGTCGCTCCGGCAGATGAACGCACGGTTGTTCCGGCTCCGCGCCGCACCGTCTCGCAGCGCATCCGCGCGCCCCGCCGGCCCCGGATCTGGTTCGAGATCACGCTGATCGCGGTCAGCTACTGGACGTACTCCATGATCCGCAACGCCGTGCCGGAGCAGGAGGCGCAGGCCCTGCGGAACGCCGACTGGCTGTGGGAGGTCGAGCGCGCCCTCGGCATCGCCGTGGAGCAGTCCCTCAACCACGCGGTCAACGGCGTCACATGGCTGATCGTGACGATGAACTACTACTACGCCACGCTGCACTTCATCGTCACCATCGGCGTCCTGGTCTGGCTCTACCGCAGACACCCGGGCCGCTACGCCGCCACCCGCACGGTCCTGTTCGCCACCACGGCCGTCGCCCTGCTCGGCTACTACCTCTACCCCCTGGCCCCGCCGCGGCTGATGGAGAGCGTTCACTTCATCGACACCGTCAAGGTCCACGGCACCTGGGGCTCGATGGCCTCGGGCAACATGGCCAACGTCTCCAACCAGTACGCGGCCATGCCGTCGATGCACATCGGCTGGTCCGTGTGGTGCGGCATCACCCTCGCCCTGCTGGCGGCACCGCTGTGGGTGAGGATCCTCGGCTGGCTCTACCCGGCCCTCACCCTGGTGGTCATCGTCTGCACCGCCAACCACTTCTGGCTGGACGCGGTCGGCGGGCTGGTCTGCCTGGGCATAGGCTTCGCGATCTCCTGCGCCTGGTACGGCGCACCGGCCCACCGCCTCCCCCGCCTGGTCCCCTCGTCCCCCTAGGCCTCGCCGCGAGGACGACACGAGAACACCCCCCGCACCCGGCCACCGGTGGTACCCGGCCCGTACCCGCACCCACCACGGGCGCACCCGCCGCCAACGGCGGAGCCCCTCACTCCACCCCGTAGAACAACCGGTCCACCACCGCACGGGCACGGCGCGTGGTGCGCCGGTAGTCCTCCAGCATCTCGCCCACGTGCCCCGGCTCGTAGCCGAGGTAGCGGCCGACGGCGGCCAGCTCGCGCGACTCGGAGGGGAAGGTGTCGCCGGGCCGGCCGCGCACCAGCATCACCCCGTTGCGCACCCGGGTGGCCAGCAGCCACGCCTCGTCCAGGGTCGCGGCGTCCTCCTCGCCGATCAGCCCGGCGTCCCGCGCGGCGGCCAGGGCCGCACGGGTGCGGGTGGTGCGCAGCCCCGGCACCTGCGCACCGTGGCGCAACTGCATGAGCTGGACCGTCCACTCCACGTCCGACAGCCCGCCCCTGCCCAGCTTGGTGTGGGTGGTGGGGTCGGCGCCGCGCGGCAGCCGCTCGCTCTCCATCCGCGCCTTGAGGCGGCGGATCTCCCGCACCGCGTCCTCCCCCAGGCCGTCCTCCGGATAGCGCAGGGGGTCGATCAGCTCGACGAAGCGGCGGCCCAGGTCCGCGTCGCCCGCCACCGGCTCGGCCCGCAGCAGCGCGTGCCGCTCCCACACCTGCGACCAGCGGCGGTAGTAGGTCCCGTAGGAGGCCAGCGTGCGCACCAGCGGGCCGCTCCTGCCCTCCGGCCGCAGGTCGGCGTCGATGAGCAGCGGCGGGTCGGAACTGGGGAGCTGCAGGAGGCGGCGCATCTCGCCCGCGACGGCGAGGGCCGCCTCGCCGGCCTCCCGCTCGTCCACGCCCTCGCGCGGTTCGTGGACGAACAGCACGTCCGCGTCGGAGCCGTAGTTCAGCTCGCGGCCCCCGAAGCGGCCCATGCCGATGACGGTGAAGCGGGTGGGCAGGGTGTCGCCCCAGCGGGCGTCCACCGCCGCCCGCAGGGCGCCGGCGACGGTGGCGGCGTTCAGGTCGGACAGCGCCTCCCCCACCCGGTCCACGGCGTCCGCCATGCCGTCGGCGCCCGACGGCGCGCCCTCCCCCGAACCCCCCGCACCACTGCCCGCAATTCCCGCGACGCCCCCCGAAACGTCCTCCGAGCCGCCCTCGCCACCGCCCCCGGCCTTGTACGCGCCGATGACGTCGGCCGCGGCGGTACGGAACAGCTCGCGCCGCCGCACCCCGCGGACGGCGGTGACGGCCTGCTCGGGCCCATCGGCCCGGCCGACGGCCGCCAGCGCCTCCTGGGTCAGCGCCTCCCGCCCGCGCGGCCGCAGCCCGCCCGGGTCGCCGAGCAGGGCGACGGCCTCGGGTGCGCGCAGCAGCAGGTCGGGGGCGAGCCGCCCGGCCGACAGCACCCGGGCCAGGTTCTCCGCGGCGGCCCCCTCGTCCCGCAGCAGGCGCAGGTACCAGGGGGTCTGGCCGAGCGCGTCGGAGACCTTGCGGAAGCCCAGCAGTCCGGCGTCGGGGTCGGCGGAGTCGGCGAACCAGCCCAGCAGCACCGGAAGCAGGGTGCGCTGGATGGCGGCCTTGCGGCTGACCCCGGAGGTCAGCGCCTCCAGGTGGCGCAGGGCGGCGGCCGGGTCCGCGTAGCCCAGCGCCTCCAGGCGCTGCCCGGCGGCGCTGGCCGACAGCCGGATCTCGCCGGGCGCGAGCTGGGCGACGGCGTCCAGCAGCGGCCGGTAGAAGATCTTCTCGTGCAGCCGCCGCACCACCGCGGCGTGCCGCTTCCAGGCGCGGGTCAGCTCGGCCACCGGGTCCTGGCGGAAGCCCAGGGAACGTCCCAGGCGGCGCAGTTCGGCCTCCTCCCGGGGCATCAGGTGGGTGCGGCGCAGCTTCTGGAGCTGGATGCGGTGCTCCAGGACGCGCAGGAAGCGGTACGCGTCGCCGAGCGCGGCCGCGTCCTGGCGGCCCACGTACCCGCCCGCCGCTAGGTCGTCGAGCGCGGCCAGCGTGGTGGGGCTGCGCAGGGCGGTGTCACTGCGCCCGTGGACGAGCTGGAGGAGCTGGACGGCGAACTCCACGTCGCGCAGGCCCCCGGGGCCGAGCTTGAGTTCGCGGTCGAGCTGCGCGGCGGGGATCCCGGCGACCACGCGGCGGCGCATCTGCTGCACGTCGGTGACGAAGTTCTCCCGCTCGGCGGCCTGCCACACCATCGGGGCCAGGGCCTCGGTGTACTCGCGGCCCAGTGCCGGGTCGCCGGCCACCGGACGGGCCTTGAGCAGGGCCTGGAACTCCCAGGTCTTGGCCCAGCGCCGGTAGTACGCCAGATGACTGGACAGGGTGCGCACCAGCGGGCCGTTGCGCCCCTCCGGCCGCAGGTTGGCGTCCACCGGCCAGATGGTGCCCTCGGCGGTGGTGTCGGAGCAGATCCGCATCATGCGCGCGGCGAGCCGGGTCGCGGCGCGCAGCGCCTCGGCCTCCCCGTCGCCGCCGTCCCCGGCCGCCGCGCCGGTTCCCCCGGCGGGCTCGGCGACGAAGACGACGTCCACGTCCGAGACGTAGTTCAGCTCGCGGCCGCCGCACTTGCCCATCCCGATCACGGCCAGCCGGCACGCCCGCGCGTCCCCCGGCTCCTCGCGCCCGGCCATCGCCAGGGCGGCGCGCAGGGTGGCGGTGGCCAGGTCGGCCAGCTCGGCGGCGGTCTCGTCGACGGTCGTGGTGCCGCAGACGTCGCGGGCGGCGATGGTGAGCAGGGCGCGGCGGTAGGCGACGCGCAGTTCGTCGGGGCCGTCCGCGCCTGCGAGCGCGGCCTCGAACTCCCCGACGCCCGGGTGGAGATCGGCCGTCTCGTAGGAGTGGAGGGCCCGCCAGTCGCCCGGGTGGCCCGCGAGGTGGTCGCCGAGCGCCTCGGAGGCGCCCAGCACGCCCAGCAGCCGGTCGCGCAGCGGTTTGGCGGCCAGCACGGTGCCCAGCAGCGTCTGCCGCGCGGCGTCGTCCGGCTGGGCCTCCACCAGCCGGACGAAGGACAGCAGCGCCTGGTCGGGGTCGGCGGTGGCGCCGAGCGCGTCGAGCAGCACCGCGTCGTCCCGCACCCGGGCCAGGGCGGGCGAGTCCAGCAGGCGGCCGGCCGCCCCCGGATCGGTGAACCCCTGCCGTACGAACCGTCCGAACCGGCTGTCCCGCCGACCGCCCTGCACCACCGTGGCCTTGCCTCTCGCCGCTGCCGCCGTACCGCCCTGCCGTACCGCCCCGCGTCCCGCGGGGCGCGGACCCGCTACAGCACCGGCAGGTTCTTGCGCAGCTCGAAGGCGGTGACCTCGGAGCGGTACTCCTCCCACTCCTGCTTCTTGTTGCGCAGGAAGAAGTCGAAGACGTGCTCGCCCAGGGTCTCGGCGACCAGCTCGCTGCGCTCCATCAGCGCGATCGCCTCGCCCAGGTTCTGCGGCAGCGGCTCGATGCCCATCGCGCGGCGTTCGGCGTCCGACAGGGCCCACACGTCGTCCTCGGCGCCCACGGGGAGTTCGTAGCCCTCCTCGATGCCCTTCAGCCCGGCGGCGAGCAGCACCGCGTAGGCCAGGTAGGGGTTGGCGCCGGAGTCCAGGGAGCGCACCTCGATCCGGGTGGAGCCCATCTTGCCCGGCTTGTACATCGGCACGCGGATCAGCGCGGAGCGGTTGTTGTGCCCCCAGCAGATGTAGGAGGGCGCCTCGCCGCCGGCGCCCGCGGTGCGCTGGGCCCCGCCCCAGATGCGCTTGTAGGAGTTGACCCACTGGTTGGTGACGGCGGAGATCTCCCCGGCGTGCCTGAGCAGCCCGGCGATGAAGGAGCGGCCGACCTTGGAGAGCTGGTACTCGGCGCCGGACTCGTGGAAGGCGTTGCGGTCGCCCTCGAACAGCGACAGGTGGGTGTGCATCCCGGAGCCGGGGAACTCCGAGAACGGCTTGGGCATGAAGGTGGCCTGCACCCCCTGCTCCAGCGCGACCTGCTTCATCACCAGCCGGAAGGTCATGATGTTGTCGGCCGTCGACAGGGCGTCGGCGTACCGCAGGTCGATCTCCTGCTGCCCCGGGGCGCCCTCGTGGTGGGAGAACTCCACCGAGATGCCCATCGACTCCAGCATGGTGATCGCCTGGCGGCGGAAGTCCTGGCCGACGTGCTGGGGGGTGTGGTCGAAGTAGCCGGAGGAGTCGGCCGGGGTGGGCCGGGTGCCGTCCACCGGCTTGTCCTTGAGCAGGAAGAACTCGATCTCGGGGTGGGTGTAGAAGGTGAAGCCCAGGTCGGAGGTCTTGTTCAGGGCCCGCTTGAGGACGTAGCGGGGGTCGGCGTAGGAGGGGGAGCCGTCCGGCATCAGGATGTCGCAGAACATCCGCGCGGTGCCGGGGGCCTCGGCGCGCCAGGGCAGGATCTGGAACGTGCTCGGGTCGGGCTTGGCGATCATGTCGGACTCGTAGACGCGGGCGAAGCCCTCGATCGCGGACCCGTCGAAGCCCATGCCCTCGTCGAAGGCCTGCTCGAGCTCCGCGGGCGCGACGGCGACGGACTTCAGAAAGCCGAGGACGTCGGTGAACCACAGCCGGACGAACCGGATGTCGCGCTCCTCGAGCGTCCTGAGCACGAATTCCTGCTGCTTGTCCATGGTCACCCATCCTCGCTGGTCAGACGGCCCTCCCCCGCACCGCCCGGGAAAGGAGCGGCCCGCACACCAGTATCACGGTGAGGGGTTACCGTCACATTACGCCGACCCGGTCTCCGTGGACCTGCCCAGATAGGTGAGCGGGCCGGGATCGGGCACCGCCAGCTCGTAGAAGCCGAGGCGGTCGTAGAAGCGCCGCGCGCCGGTGTTCGCCGTCAGCATGCCCAGGTGGACGCGCCCGGCCCCCTCCCGGCGCAGGGCGTCCAGCAGCGCGCGCATCAGCGCCCTTCCGTGCCCCGCGCGCTGGTACGCGGGGAGGATGTCGATGTGGAGGTGCGCCGGGTGGCCGGCGAGTTCGGGCAGCACCATCCGCTCGGGCGTGTACAGCAGCTCGGTCATCCGCTCGTCCGGTGTGACCGGCCGGCGCGCCCTGGGGTACCTGTCGGCCACGCGCGGCAGCCATTCGCGGCGGAACGCCTCGGCGAACGCCGCGGTGTCGGCGGTGCCGATCGCGTACCCGACCGCGCGCCCGCCGTCGTCCAGCACGAAGGCCAGGTGCGGTCCGAGCCACACGTACGGCCCGGCGAAGAGGTCGCCCATCAGATCGGGGTCCCGGTAGATCCCCCGCGCGTCGCCGCCCGCGTCGGCGGTGCGCACGCACACGTCGTACACCGCCTCCCGGTCCTGCGGCCGGTACGGCCGTACGGACGGCCCGCCCTTGTCCTGGCTCACCGGAGCCTCCTTCCACTCATGCTGGGAGCGCTCCCAGCATGGCCGCACGGGCCCCGCGGGACAACCCTCCGGAGCCGTTGCCCCGGCCCCGGCGCCCGGTCCGCCTCCAGCGTCGCCGGCGCGCCCTCGCAGGGGTGCCCGACTGCTGCGGCGGACACGGCACTCCTCCCGACGGCCGGTGGTCGAGGCCAACGCCGCGAGCCGGGAGCCCCGGCCGCACCTCGGACCAAGGCCTTCACCCGAACGGGTGCGACACGCGGTATCCCGGCCGATCCCCCGCCTCCCGGGATCGCGTCAGTACGACGATTAGACTGACCGTGTGCCTCAGCTACGACTCGCCCTGAACCAGATCGACTCCACCGTCGGCGACCTCGCCGGGAACGCGGACGCGGTCGTCCGCTGGACGCGGCACTCCGCCGAGCAGGGGGCGCACCTCGTGGCGTTCCCCGAGATGATGCTCACCGGCTACCCCGTCGAGGACCTGGCCCTGCGCCCGTCCTTCGTCCAGGCCAGCCGGTCCGCCCTCACCGCCCTCGCCGCCCGCCTGGCCGACGAGGGACTGGGCGGGCTGCCCGTGGTCGTCGGCTACCTCGACCGGGCGGAGGAGGCCCAGCCCCGCTACGGCCAGCCCGCCGGCGCGCCCCGGAACGCCGCGGCCGTCCTCCACGAGGGCGAGGTCGTGCTGACCTACGCCAAGCACCACCTTCCCAACTACGGGGTCTTCGACGAGTTCCGCTACTTCGTCCCCGGCGAGACCCTGCCCGTGATCCGGGTGCACGGCGTCGACGTGGCCCTGGCGATCTGCGAGGACCTCTGGCAGGACGGCGGCCGGGTGCCCGCCGCCCGGGCCGCCGGGGCGGGCCTGCTCCTGTCCGTCAACGCCTCCCCCTACGAGCGCGACAAGGACGACACCCGCCTGGACCTGGTGCGCCGCCGGGCGCGCGAGGCGGGCTGCACCACCGCCTACCTGGCCATGGTGGGCGCCCAGGACGACCTGGTCTTCGACGGCGACTCGATCGTCGTCTCCGCCGGCGGCGAGGTCCTCGCGCGGGCGCCGCAGTTCGAGGAGGGCTGCGTCGTCCTCGACCTCGACCTGCCCGCCGCCGCGCCCGAGCCCCCCTCCGGCAACGTCTCCGACGGCCTGCGCATAGACCACCGCACCCTCTCCGCCTCCCCCCTCCCCCCGTACGAGCCGCAGGTCACCGGGGCCGAGGCCCCCCGCATGGACGACGACGAGGAGGTCTACACCGCCCTCGTCACGGGTCTGCGCGCCTACGTCCTGAAGAACGGCTTCCGCTCGGTGCTCATCGGGCTGTCCGGCGGCATCGACTCCGCCCTGACCGCCGCCATCGCCTGCGACGCGATCGGCCCGGAGAACGTGTACGGCGTCTCCATGCCCTCGCGCTACTCCTCGGAGCACTCCAGGGACGACGCGGCCGAGCTGGCCCGCCGCACCGGCCTCGACTTCCGCACCGTGCCGATCGTCCCGATGTTCGACGCGTACATGGAGTCACTGCGCCTCACCGGCCTGGCGGAGGAGAACCTCCAGGCCCGGCTGCGCGGCACCCTGCTGATGGGCCTGTCCAACCAGGAGGGCCACATCGTGCTCGCGCCGGGCAACAAGTCCGAACTGGCGGTCGGCTACTCGACCCTCTACGGCGACTCGGTCGGCGCGTACGGCCCGATCAAGGACGTCTACAAGACCACCGTCTTCCGCCTCGCCCGCTGGCGCAACAAGGCCGCGGCCGAGCGCGGCGAGACCCCGCCGATCCCGGAGAACTCCATCTCCAAGCCGCCGAGCGCGGAGCTGCGCCCGGACCAGGTGGACACCGACTCCCTCCCCGACTACGACGTCCTGGACCGGATCCTGGAGCTGTACGTGGACCTGGACCGGGGGCGGGAGGAGATCATCGCCGAGGGCTTCGACAAGGAGACCGTCACCCGCGTCCTGCGCATGACGGACACCGCCGAGTACAAGCGGCGGCAGTACCCGCCGGGCACGAAGATCTCCGCGAAGGGCTTCGGCAAGGACCGCCGCCTGCCGATCACCAACCACTGGCGCGAGACCGGCTGACGCCGGCCTCCCCGCGACGGCGGGCGCCCCGGCGCCGGGGCGCCCGCCGTTCGTCCACCGCACCGCACCCGGCCCCGCGGCGGAACCCGCCCTCAGCGGACCCCGGCTCCGCGCCGCTCACCGGCCTCCCGCGAAC
>NZ_JBKJFM010000085.1:0-25526 GCF_046614825.1 Streptomyces nanhaiensis | reverse complement strand
TGGCAGCAGAAGTGCAGGAAGTAGCCGGCCAGCAGGGCCAGTGCGAGGGGCTGCTCCGCGATCGGGTCGATGCCCGGCGGCCGGACCGGGCGCGACGGCACCGGCCTGCCGCGCGCCGTGCCATCGGCGCTGCCGAGGCAGGGGCCGCACCCGCGTCACCGCCGCGCGGTCCCTGTACTCCCGTGTACTCCTGTCGCCGGCCCGTGAGGGCCTACTGCCGGCGGGAGTGGGTTCCCGGATTGATGATCTCGTCCAGCACCTCGCGAACCACCGAGAAGACGACGCGGTCGATGTCGGCCGCCGGAGTGCCGGCGCTCCCGTCCGTGCCGGACAGGCCCCCGGTCCCGGCCTCCCGCTCGGCGGCCCAGTCGCGTGCGACCCGGATGCGACGGAGGAGTTCGTCTGCGTCCACGACATCAGTCATGAACGGAACCTACCCGCGGACGCGGCGCGGCAGCCTTCGCCGGGTGTGTCCGTTCTGTGCCGATCCGGTCCGCGCCGGCTGCCGGGCCGGTCCCGGAAGGCGGCGCGGCGGCCGCGCGTACCGGGTGGAAGGCGGGTGCGCCATGCGCAGGGCCGCCAACTCGTTTGCGAAATGGGGAAGTTGAAAGCAGAGCCCGCTGCTCCGGCGATTCGGGGGTATACGGGCCCCGACGGACGGCGAACGGCCGACGACGACCCGTGGGGGTGACCCGTGCCCGTGCAGAAGACGAGCGTGCTGGTGCTGGACTGCGCCGAGCCCGAGGCGCTGGCGGAGTTCTACGCGAACTTCCTGGGGGCCGAGGTGCGCCGGGGCGCGGACCCGGACTTCATCGAGGTGACCGGGCCGGAGGGGGTCCGCCTGGCGGTCCGGCGCGACCACGGCTTCGCCCCGCCGAGCTGGCCCCGCCCGGACGACTCCCTCCAGGCGCACCTGCACATCCTGGTCCCGCAGGAGGGCATGGACGAGGCCGAACGCGAGGCGGTCGGCCACGGGGCGCGCCCGATCGACACCAAGGACAACGGCGGCCCTCGCGACGTCCGCCTGTACTCCGACCCGGCCGGGCACACCTTCGCCCTGGTGGCCCGGGAGGGCCGGACTGCGGACTGACGGGTGGAGGGGCTGACGGGCGGAGGGAGCCGGGTGCGCCCCCGGCATGGCCCCCTGGCACGCCCCTACGGGGTGAGGAACTCGGTGGTGCGGGTGGCCGAGTCGTAGCTGCGGGCGCCGGTCAGGCGGCCCCGCACCGGCCCCCGCAGCCCGGCGGGCAGCAGCTCACCGTCCGGCCGGTGCCATGCCGGGCGGCGGCTGCGTCCGAGGGTGATGTGCGGGACCCACCGGCCGGGAGCGTGCAGCGGGTTCATCCCCCCGGCCCCGGGCGAGGCGGCCAGCGCCCGCCAGACCGCCCCGTGCAGCCGCAGCAGTTCCGGATCCGGCCGTACGGCCCAGGCGAGGACGTGCGTACGTCCCGTGAAGCGCAGCAGTCCGTCCAGGTACAGCTCCGCCGGGAGGGCGGCCAGGGCCGCGGCCACCTCCTCGCGCGCCGTGTCCGGGAGCGCGTCGGCGGTGGCCAGGGTGAGGTGGGGACGGTTGGTCGGGTGGGTGTGCGCCTCCTGGCTTGGCATCCCCGCCGCGGCCAGATGGCGCCACACCCGGCGCACGGCCAGGTCGGCGGCGTCGTCCGGAAGCAGTTCCACGGTGCGCACACGGGCCAGCGTACGGCCGCGGCCCCGCCCGTCCGGCGTACGGCGGCACCCTCGCGGGGCCGGGTCTCCGGCCCCGCGAGGGCGGTGGTCACAGGTGCTTGGCCACCACGGCCTCGACGAACCGGCCGACCTCGGCCTCTGGGAGGTTGCGCGCCAGGTCGGCTTCGCTGACCATGCCGACCAGCCGCTTCTCCTCGTCGATGATCGGCACCCGGCGGATCTGGTGCTTCTCCATCGTGTCCAGCACCTTCTTGACGTCCGTGTCGGCGGTCACCGTGAACGTCCGCCCCTGGGCCAGCTCGCCGGCGGTCGTCCTGGTCGGATCGCCCCCCGTGGCCAGGCACTTCACCACGATGTCGCGGTCGGTGATGATTCCGTGCAGTTTGTCGTCGTCGCCGCATATCGGCAGCGCGCCCACGTCGAGGTCGCGCATGCGCCGCGCCGCGGCGTCCAGCGTCTCGTGCTCCCCGACGCACTCCGCTCCGGTGTGCATGATGTCCCGGGCAGTGGTCATGGCAGTCTCCTCGAATCGGAAATGCGATGGATCCGGTGAATGCGGTGAATTCAGTGAATTCGGCGGATTCGGCGATTTCGTCGGGGCCGACGGGCCCGCGGGTCCGGCCGGTCCGGTGAACGCGGTGGGCCCGGCTTCGCGGAGAGGCCCCGAGCGCCCGGGCACCCCGGCGCCTTCGGGCACCCGGACCCGGTAGTCCATTCTGGTCCGCTCCGCCCCGTCCCGCATCCGGGCGGCGGGGCGCCGCGTCAGGCGGTGCGCCCGCCCGCGGCGGGGACGGTGAAGACCGGGCAGCGGGCGTGGTGGAGCACGCCCTGGCTCACCGAGCCCAGCAGCATCCCGGTGAAGCCCCCGCGGCCCCGGGTGCCCACGACCAGGCCCAGGGCCTGCTCGGACGCCTCGGCCAGGACCTGCACCGGATGCCCCCGTACGAACTCCTGGCGCAGCTCCACCTCCGGGTGTGCGGCGGTGCGGCCCGCGACCGACTCCGACAGCAGCCGCCGGGCCTCCTGCTCCGCCGCGTCCTCGTCCAGGGAGCCCAGCAGCGGTGGGTGCCACACGTACAGGGCCCGCAGCGCAGCGCCGCGCAGCGAGGCCTCCTCGAAGGCGAAGTCGACGGCCGCGGCGGAGTCCGGGCTGCCGTCGACGCCCACCACGAGGTACGGCGGCTGCCGGACGGCGTGCTCCGGCTCCCGCAGGACCACCACCGGGCAGGGGGCGTGGGCGGTGAGCGGCAGGCCGACCGCTGCGGAGCCGAACAACTCCCGCGCGGAGGACAGGTGCCAGGAGCCCACCACGGCCATCGCCGCGTTCCGCGTCTCCTCGCGCAGCACCCAGGCGGGGTGCCCCTCCGCCAGCAGCCAGGAGACCTCCACCCGCGGCTGCCGCTCCTCGGCGAAGGCGACCGCGTCCCCGAGCACCCGCTCGCCGGCCTCGTGCAGCGCCTGGTTCCACTCCTCCCAGGACGGCCGCAGCTCCGACGACCAGTAGCCGCCGGTCGGCACGCCCTCGGCGTGCACCACACGCAGCGGCAGGCCCCGCCGGGCGGCCTCGTCCGCGGCCCAGGCGAGGGCCGCCCGCCGTGAGGGATCGGGGTCCACTCCCACCACGATCGGCCGGCGCCCCTGTGAACTCGTCATAGCCGCCTCCGGGGTAGTCTCTCGCCCCCTCGCCGCTCAGTCTGGCAGCGCCCCGCCGGTCGCGCCCGCCGGGCGGGGCCGGCCGCGGAGGGCCGGAAGGACCCGCCTACAGGCCCTGGGCCAGCAGGATCTCGTGCGCGAGCCTGGCGCCGCGGGCCGCCTCCTCGGACAGCGGGGTGTCCTGGGAGGGGGGCTGCTCCAGGCCCCGGGCGAGGGCCCGGAGGGCCTCGGCCAGTGCCTGCACCTGCGCCTCCAGCGCCTCCACCCGGGCCTCCTGCGAACTCCGCGGGCCGTGGCCGGGGGGCTGCTCGTACGGGCTGTTCGCGGTCATGTCGGCACCTTTCGTCCGTCGGACCCCGGACCTCGGGGACCGCCCGGCGGCCGGCCGCCGGCGTCCGGACCGGCGCGGACCTCCCGGGGCACCGGCCGGCCCCCGGCCGCCTCCTTCCGGCCATCCTCTTCCAGTCTGCTCCGGCCCGCGCGCCGACGGGGGACTCCGGCCGGACCCGTGCGCCGGTCCGGTGAAGCGCCCCCGAGGGGGTAGGCGGTGCGGGACGGAGCGGACGACCCGTGAGGAGGACCGTATGCCGGCACACCGCGCAGCCCGGGGGAGGACCGCGGAGCGGGGGCGGGCGTCGTGGCCCTCCCTGGTGCTGTTCACCGCTCTGGCCTTCACCGCCGCGGCGGTGGGAGCCTTCGCCTCCGCGGACGCCGGCACGGTCTACGAGTCCCTGGACCGCCCCGCCTGGGCGCCGCCGCCCTGGCTCTTCGGCCCGGTGTGGACGGTGCTCTACGCGCTCATCGGCATCTCCGCCTGGCTGGTCTGGCGGGCCAGGGGAGCGCGGGCCCGTGCCGAGCTGGGGCTGTGGGGCGTCCAGTTGCTGCTCAACGCGGTGTGGACCCCGCTCTTCTTCGGCGCCCGCCAGTACGGGCTCGCCTTCGCCGACATCTCCCTGCTGCTCGCCGCCGCCGGTGCGACGGCGGTGGCGTTCCACCGCGTCCGCCCGGCGGCGGGGTACCTGCTGGCGCCCTATCTGCTGTGGACGGCGTTCGCCGCCGCGCTCAACCTGAGCATCTGGCTGGCGGAGATCTGAGGTGCCGGTGCGGGCGCCGGTCCGACCGGCGCCCGCACCGGCACAGGTCAGCCCGGCACCACGTGGAAGAAGTGGGTCGGGAGCTGGACGGCGACGGACTCGTGGACCACCGCGCACACCGCCGTGCCCCCGGGCTCGTCGAAGGTCCCCGGCGGCGGCTCGGCGACCTTGATCACCGAGCGCTCGGCGTCCAGGAGCACGGCGGCCATGGCGAAGTCGCCCACCAGCGCGCAGCCGGGCGCCACCTGCCGGTGCCGGCAGACCATGACGCCCTCACGGGCGAGGTCGGCCAGCAGGCTGCCGGAACCGACCAACTGCCCGTAGTAGTCACGGGGGTTGACCATCACCGCGTGTCCGGTCCCGCCGGTCTGCTCGATCTCGTCGAAGGCCGCGAGCAGTCCGGCGGCGTACGAGCCCCGGTAGGGCAGGGACGCCACGTCCGGATGGCGCAGCACGTCCTGGGTCAGCGCCCGGTTCTCCGCCGTGCCCAGCCGGACCATCAGCCGCCGATCCACGAAGGCGGCCAGCGCCGCCGGTTCCCCGGCGAGCCCGTCGGGGATCCGCACCCAGGCGGTGATCGGCGCGACGCGGTGGTCGGCCGGGGAGAACAGGAACGAGTCCTCGCGCAGCCGCCCCTCGCGGGCCGGCGCGTGCCCGGGCGGCCTGGTCTCGAACCAGGTGCGCACCGTGCCGGAGCCGGCCCGCTGCCTGCGGAACAGATGGCGGGCCGTCAGCCTGTGCCGCTCCTTGCCCGGCTCGAAGGCGTCGGTGATGGTGAAGCCGAAGTGGACCTCGGCCCTGTCCGGTGCCTCGGCGAAGGCCCGGGCGAACTCCTCGCCCGGCGAGGGCGCGGCGGCCCGTGCGGTCGAGGCGGGCGGCGGGCCGCCCTGCCCGTTGACGGTCGCGGTGACGCTCATGGTCGGGTTCCTCCTGGTCCTGGGGCCGCCGGCCCCGGGAGCGCGGGCTCCACGGGGCCTGTCGCGGGGGGTGTCACAGGGCGTGCTCGATCAGCCGCTCGTAGTACGGCAGATGGTGCTCGTGGAAGGAGCGCAGCCGCTCGTCGTTGTCGACGGTGACGGCGTACTCCCGCTCCGGCGCCCGGAAGGCCGAACTGGCCATGACGTCCAGGTGCCAGCGCCGGTTCGGCCGCCACTCGGCGCGCTCGCCCGGCTGCCAGTTCAGGGCCTCGGGTACGTAGGGCAGCCCGACCCGCTCGCAGTACGCCGAGACCACCCCCGCCGGGTCGGCCAGCAGCCGTTCGGCACGGACCACCACCGGGCGCTCGCCGGTGGTCTTCCAGGCCAGCTCGAACAGGTCCCACTGGTGCTCGTAGCCGATCTCGGAGCAGGTCACCTCGGGTTTGACCGCGTGGTGCGAGGCGATGGCGCGCGCCGGGTCGCGCACGATGAAGGTGTGCCGGAAGCCCGCGATCCGCTCCGGGTGGTCGAACAGGTGCTGGTAGTGGTACTCCAGGGTGTCCTTGAAGAACACCGGCCGCTCCTCGCCCAGCGCCGCGAGGTGGGCCAGCAACTCGCCGGGGGAGCGCAGCACGACCGTGCTCCCGTCCGGGCCGGGCACGGACACCTCGCCGTGGTCGGTGAGCAGCACCAGCGGCTCGTGCACCACGGTCACGTCGCCGCGTTCGGCCATCATGCGCAGGAAGGCGGTGGAGACCGCCCTGGGGTGCGCCCACATGGCTATGACGGTCACATCGACCACTCCGTCGGGCGGCGGTCCCAGCGGTGGCCGCGCAGCTCGTCGAGCAGGGCGCGTTCCAGCCTCCGGCCGTCGGAGACGGCCAGGTTGGCGCGGACGTGCTCCGGTCTGCGCATGCCGGGGATGACGGTGCTGACGGCCGGGTGGTGGAGGATGAAGCGCAGCGACAGCTCGGGCAGCGTCATGCCTTGGGGCAGCACCTTCTTCAGCCGCTCGGCGCGCTCGACCGTCGGGCCCAGGTTCTCGGGGCCGAAGTAGACCGCCCGCCAGTCGTCCTCGGGGAAGACGGTGTCGTGGGTGAGCTTCCCGGTGAGGCCGCCCTCGTCGAAGGGGACGCGGGCGATGATGC
Organism: Streptomyces nanhaiensis; assembly: GCF_046614825.1. Classification (NCBI taxonomy): domain Bacteria; kingdom Bacillati; phylum Actinomycetota; class Actinomycetes; order Kitasatosporales; family Streptomycetaceae; genus Streptomyces; species Streptomyces nanhaiensis. Next base: position 19,028 of record NZ_JBKJFM010000085.1, on the reverse strand, counting down.
CGATGTCGTCGAGCAGCGCGCGTTCGAACAGCTCGTCCTCGGGAGCCTGGTCGAAGATGTTGTAGATGACCTGGACGACGTCGACCAGGCCGGTGTCGATCGCCCGCAGGCAGTTCTCCGGCTCCCAGCGGTTGACGCTGATGCCGAACCCCTCGATCACGCCCTCGGCCTTGAGGTCGGAGATCACCCGCTGCCAGCGTTCGTCATCGCTCCACCGGTCCTCCCAGACGTGGAACTGCAGCAGGTCGATGCGGTCGGTGCCGAGGTTCTCCAGGCTGCGGTGGACGTACTCGCGCACATGGCCGGGCGGGAAGACGTCGTCGAGGGTGTCGCCGGGGCGCGGTGGCCACTCCCGGTTCAGCGGCGGGACCTTGGTGGCGACGTACAGCCGGCGGTCGGGGTGCCTGCGCAGCAGGTCGCCCAGCATCCGCTCGCTGACGCCGCGGCCGTAGACCCAGGCGGTGTCGAAGAACGTGCAGCCGAGGTCGACCGCCAGGTCCAGGCAGTCCGGCGCCGCGTCGTAGTCCCAGCCGGTGAAGCCCCCGGGGCCGCCTCCGATGCCCCACATGCCGTAGCCGATCTCGCTGACGTCCCAGCCGAGCCGGCCCATGCTTCGGTAGCGCACTGTCGTCCTTTCGGTTCGTTCTCTCGGAACTCTCGGAACTCTCGGAACTCTCGGAACTCTCGGAACTCGTCGGTGTTTCGGTGTGCTTCGGTGTGTCCGGCGCCCGCCGCGCCGTTCAGGCGGTGAGCGTGGCGCGGTAGGCGGCGACCGCCGCCTCCAGCGGCCCCTCGCGCAGACCCTGGCGGGCGTCGAGGGCGTCGCACGCGTCCCTGGTGAACAGGCCGGGATTGTCCGACAGCAGGCGCCGGAAGTCCGGTGTACCGCCGGGCGCGGCCGACGGCAGGGCCGTCAGCAGGGCGTGCAGCACGGCAGCGGCCGAGTCCCGGTCGTCGTCCGCCGCCTTCCGCAGCGCCGCCGCGAACTCCTCGGCCGGCACCGTGCGCAGGGCGCGCGCACCGCCCGGAGCGGCCAGGTCGAGCGCGGCGAAGTCCACGCCGCCGCGGCGGAAGACGTGGTAGACGCCGTGCCCGGGCGGCCCGGGCGGCGGCTCGCGGAGCGCGGCGACCAGCCGGGCGGCCGTCTCGTCCACGGGCGTGTAGTCGGAGACCATCGGCACACCGGGCCGCACGCCCAGCTGGAGGAAGGCGGACAGCAGCAGATGGGTGAGCGCCGCGGGATTGGGCACCCCGTTGTCGGCCGCCGGCATCACCTCGCCCAGCCGGTGCACCACCACCGGCGCACCCAGCCGCCGCGCCGCGAGCACCATGCGCTCGGCCACCCACTTGGACCGGCTGTAGCCGCTGGCGGGCAGGGCCGCGTCGCGGGGGTCGAAGTCCTCGCCCACCGGCTCCGCCGCGCCGGCCGCGTGCCGGTCCAGGACGCCGAGGGTGGAGATGTGGTGCAGCGCCTTGGGCCGCCCCGACAGGGCGAAGCGCAGCACCTCGGCCGTGCCGGTGACATTGGCCGGACGGTGGGAGCGGTAGTCCAGCAGGAAGTTGACCAGGCCTCCGATGTGCAGCACGGCGTCGCACCCGGCGGCGAGGGACTCCCACTGCGGGCGCGGCCAGCCGAAGCGGGGCCGTTCCAGGTCGCCGCGGCGGGCCTCGACGCGCTCGGCGACGTCCGCGTCCCACAGCCCCTGGGAGCGCAGGGTGCGTGCCAGCCGTTCCCGGGCGTGCGCGTCGTCGCGGGCGCGTACCAGGCACACAGCACGCGCTCCGGTGGACGTCACCAGCAGGTGCACCGTCCGGGCCCCGACGAAGCCGGTGGCCCCGGTGACCAGGACGGTGCGCGGCGGCACGGCCGGGGCCGCACCCGCCGCCCGCCGCGCCAGGCGGGTCAGGTCCGCCGGGAGCCGGGCGTCGCGCTCCATCGACAGCGCCTCGTCGCCGGGCGCACCGTGCTCCCCGTGCTCCCCGCCGCCGTGCGCGCCGGGTCTGCCCAGGGCCGCGGCGAGCCGCTCGGGCGTGCGGTGCTCGTAGAGGTCGGACAGGCTCAGGGAGGCGCCCACGGCCTCCCGGATCCGCAGTGTCGCGCTCATGGCGGACAGCGAGTCGCCGCCGCGCGCCAGGAAGTCGTCGCCGGTGCGGAAGTCGGGCAGGCCGAGCACCGAGCCCATCACGTGCGCGATGCGCTGGGCGGGGGTCCGCGCGCCCGCGGGGCCGTGCGCGGCCGGTCTCGCCTCGGACTCCAGCTTGTCCTCCACGATCGCGCGCAGCGCGCGCAGGTCCACCTTGCCGTTGTCCGTCAGCGGCAGGGCCTGGAGCACGAAGCAGTGGCGCGGCACCTGGATGCGGGGCAGCACGGACGCCAGGTGGGCGCGGAGCGCCGCCGGAGTGGTGCCCGGCTCGGCCGCCGCCGCGACCACCAGCCGGTTGCGCCCGGCCCGCCGCACCGTCATGGCCTTGGCCTGGACGACACCGAGGCAGCCCTCGGCGGCGGTCTCGATCTCGGCCGGCTCGATGCGGACCCCGTCCACCTTGGCCTGCCGGTCGCGCCGCCCGGCGAAGCGCAGCAGCCCCCGCTCGTCGTACCAGCCCAGATCACCGGTGCGGTACAGCCGCTCGCCGGGAACGGAGGGGAAGGGGTTGGGCACGAACGCCCGCTCGGTACGCTCCGGATCGCCCAGGTAGCCGGCCCCCACACAGGCGCCGCCGACCAGGATCTCGCCGGTGGCGCCCGCGGGCAGGGGCCGAAGCGCGTCGTCGACCACGAGGGCGTGGCAGTTGTCGATGGGCCGCCCGAGCGGTATGTGGTCGCCCTCGTCGCCCCGGACGCGGTGGAAGACCATGCCGATGGCGGTCTCCGAGGGGCCGTACCCGTTGCTGATCTCCAGCCCGGGGACCATCTCCCGCAGCCGGTGGACGGCGTGCGGCACGATCTCCTCGCCGCCGACCACCAGGTGCCGCAGCGAGGAGACCCTGCGCACGGCCGCGGGGTCGGACTCCAGCAGGGCCACCAGCATGCCCAGGATCGCCGGGACGAAGTCGGTCACCGTGACCCGGTGGCGGTCGATGGCCTCCACCGTCCGCTCCAGGTCGAGGAACTCGCCCTGCTCGGGGACGACCGTGCGCCCGCCGGTGGTCAGCGGCCACAGCAGCTGCCAGATGGCGGAGTCGAAGGTGTGGCGGCTGTTCTGGAGCACCACCTCACGCCCGGTGGCGCGGAAGTGGCGGGTCATGAAGCGGAACCGGTTGGCCAGCCCGCCGTGCAGGTTGAGGGCGCACTTGGGGGTGCCGGTCGTGCCGGAGGTGAACACCCCGTAGGCGACGTCGCCGGGACCGGGGAGCGCACCGGGGCGCTCGGTGCTCGGCGTGATTTCGGCGGCGCGCACCACCGTCGCGGACCGGCCGGCGCACACCGGCGGACCGGAGGTCAGCACGAGCGGCGGGTCCAGCGTCCGCAGCACCGAACGCAGCCGCTCCTCCGGCCACACCGGGTCGCACAGCGCGAACGCCGCACCGGTCTTCATCAACGCCACCATGCACAGCGGGAGTTCGACGCTGTTGCCCACCACCACGGGCACCACCGCGCCGGGGCCCGCACCGGCCGCCGACAGCCGCGCGGCGAGCCCGTTGGCGAGCGCGTCGAACTCCGCGTACGTCAGGGTCCTCTCCTCCTGTGCCCCCCGCCAGACCAGGGCGGGGCGGTCGGGGGTCCGGTCGGTCTGTTCCTCGATGAGCGCGGTCACGGGCCGGTAGGGGCCGTGGTCGACGCTGCCGCCGGCGGAAAGCCGGAGGGTGTCCGACGCATCTGTCGACATATCTGTGCACTCCCTGCTGGTGACGGGATGGCGCGCTGGAGGGGAGCCGTGCGGGTCACGGACGGGGGGTCAGGTCCGGGACCAGGGGGGCGAGCGCGGGTGGCGGCCCGTCCCCCACGGCGAGGGCGGCGAGCAGGGCGCCCGCCGCGGGGGCTGTCTGGATTCCGTATCCGCCCAGCCCGGCGAGCCAGTGGAAGCCCGGCACGCCGGGGTCCGGGCCGATGACGGGCACGTCGTCGCCGGGCGAGGTCCGCAGCCCCGCCCAGGCGTGCCTGACGTGCCGGAGGCGGAGCGCGGCCACCGCCTCGAAACGGTGGACGGCGACGGCCACGTCGAGGTCGTCGGGCCGTACGTCGCCGGGCGGTACGGGGGCCGCGTCCACCGGGGACAGCAGCAGCCCGCCCGACTCCGGCTTCGCGTAGAAGGTGTCCGCCACGTCGCAGACCATCGGCCAGCCGGACGCGTCAAGCCCCGGCGGCAGCTCGGCGACGGCTGCGGTGCGGCGGCGCGGGACCAGTCCCGCCGGTGCCGCACCCGCCAGCCGGGCCACCTCGTCGGCCCAGGCCCCGGCGGCGTCGACCACGACGGGGGCGGAGAACTCCCCGGCCGGCGTGCCCGCGTACCAGAGGCCCCGCCGCCGTTCCAGGGAGCCGACCCGGGCCCCGGTCGCGACGGTTCCGCCCGCCGCGCGCAGACCGCGCAGGAAGCCCCGGTGGACGGCGTCCACGTCGATGTCGCACACCCCCGGGCGGTACAGGGCGCGGCCGAAGGACTCCGGACGCAGCACCGGGCACAGCTCCAGGGCGCGGGACCGGTCGATCTCGACGGCAGGTTCGGGCGCGTCCGTCCCCGCCGCCAGGGCCTGTTCGAACAGACCCTCCCTCCCCGGGGTCTCCAGGGCCAGTACGCCGCGCGGACGCAGCGGCGCGGTGGCGCAGAAGCCCTCGGGGGGATCGGTGTAGAAGGCGCGGCCGGCCGCTGTCAGGGCCCGTACCACCGGGCCGCCGTAGTACTCGGAGAACACCGCGGCGGACCGCCCGGTCGAGTGCGCGCCCGGTACGCGCTCGGCCTCCAGCAGCGTCACCCGGCCGTGCCGGGCGAGGAACCAGCCGGCCGCGGCGCCGGCGATGCCGCCGCCGACCACCAGGAAGTCGTCCACACCGCTCACCCCTCGTCCGGCCCGGCCGGGTCGGCGGCACCGGCCGTGCGTCCCGCCGTTCCGGTCCTCGCGGCGCCCCCGGCACTCCCGGGGTGCGCCGTCTCGGAGGCCGGCTTCCCGGGCACGGCGACGGCCGCCGGCAGCACCGACAGCGCGGTGACCGCGGCCGCCGCGAGGAAGCCGTGGGCGATCCCCGAGGACAGCGCCGCGTCCGCCGCCTGCGTCCCCGTGTGCCCGGTGGTTCCGGCCGCCGCCCACACGACGGCGCCGAGTACGGCCAGTCCCGTCGCGCCGCCGATCTGCCGGGCCATGGTGAGCAGGCCCGACGCGGCGCCCGAGTCCTCGTCGGCCACGTCCGCCAGGGCGGCCAGTGTCAGGGGGACGCCGGTGACACCGAGCCCCGCGTAGACCAGCACGGTCGGCGCGAGCATCCCGGTGGCGTAGCCGCCGGACTCCCCGATGCGCGACAGCCACGCCATTCCGGCGGCGGCGGTCAGCAGGCCGCAGCACACCAGCGCACGGGCCCCCACCAGGGCCACCAGACGCGGGCCGAACCTGGCCCCGGCGATCAGCAGACAGGTCAGAGGGAGGTAGACGACCGCGATGCGCAGGGCGCTGTACCCCCACACCCGGCTGAGGAAGAGGGTGAGGAAGAAGAAGACGCCGAACATGGCGGTGCTGGTCAGCGCCAGCACCGCGTAGACGCCCGCCCGCCGCCCGTCGGTGAACAGCCGCAGCGGGACCAGCGGCTGCGCCCCGCGCCGCTCGACCGCAACGAAGACCGCCAGCAGCACGACCGCGCAGCCCAGCGCGACGAGCACCTCCGGCCGCGTCCAGCCGCCGTGCCCCGAGGAGTCCGACGAGCCCGAGACCAGTCCGTACACCAGCAGCAGCGCCGCCAGGGTGCCGGTGACGGCTCCGGAGGCGTCGAACACCCCGGACCGCCGGGGCGTCCTGGGCAGCACCCGCCGGGTGACGGCCAGGAGCACCACTCCGATCGGCACGTTGACCAGCATCACCCAGCGCCAGGAGAGCCAGGCGGTGATCACGCCGCCCGCCAGCAGACCGAGGCCGCCGCCGGCCGTGGCCACCGCCGTGTACCAGCCGATCGCCCGGTCGCGCTCCGGCCCCTGCGGGAACGTCACGGCGATCAGCGACAGCGCGGCGGGCGAGGCCGCGGCGGCGCCCGCCCCCTGCGCCGCACGGCACACCACCAGCAGCCACGGCTCGGAGGCGAACCCGCCCAGCAGCGAGGCGCAGGTGAACAGCGCCAGCCCGGCCGCGAACATCCGACGCCGGCCCAGGATGTCCCCGGCCCGCCCGCCCAGCATCAGCAGACCGCCGAAGGCGATGGAGTACGAGGCGACGACCCACTCCAGGCCCGCGCCGTCCAGCTCCAGGGAGCGCTGGATGCTCGGCAGCGCGACGTTGACGATGGTGGCGTCCAGCAGGAACATCAGCTGTGCCGCGGAGATCACCGCCAGCGCGACCGACCGCCGGCGCGGGGTCCGCCCGCGAGCCGGGGTGTCCGCTGCGGCCTGCGCCGCCGCCGTCATCGGCGCACGGCGCGTTCGTACTCGATCTCCAGACGGCGGCGCAGCGGATGGCGCAGGATCTTGCCCAGCGAGTTCCTGGGCAGCTCCCACACGAACTGCACCCGGTCCGGCCACAGGGCCCGCGCCACCTTCTCCTCGGACAGCAGCGCGTGCAGCGCCGCGAGGGTGGGCGGCTCCTCGCCCGGCACCACCACGGCGCACACCAGCTCCGCGCCGGGCACCTCCGGGTCCGGGTAGCCCACCAGGGCGACCTCCCTCACCAGGGGGTGCCGCACCAGCACGGACTCCACGTACAGCGTGGAGACCTTCATGCCGTTGGCCCGGGTGATCTGGTCGGCGCTACGGCCGGTGATGCGGATGCCGCCGCGCCCGTCGTCGCGGGCCAGGTCGCTGGTGTCGAACCAGCCCTCCTCGTCCAGGCAGGCCTCGTAGACCTCGCGCTGGCCGAGGTAGCCCAGGCACTGGGAGGCGCCGCGCACCAGCAGCCGGCCGGTGTCGTCGCCGGGCTCGGCGTCGATGCGCACCTCCATCGACGGCTCGGGGCGCCCGTCGCTGTGCGCCGCCCAGCCCTCGGGGTCGTCGGCACGGGTCACGGTGACCGCGCCGTTCTCCGTCATGCCCCACAGGGCGCGCACCGGGATGCCGAAGACCTCCCGCATCTCGGCGATCAGCCGGGGCGCGATCGGCGCCGAGCCGGAGACGACCTGCGCCACGCTGGAGGTGTCGCGAGGCTCCTTGCGCTGCGCCTCCAGCATCGACACCAGGAACGCCGGGGGCACGTACGCCCAGGTGACGCGGTGCCGGGCCATCAGGTCCAGCAGCAGCTCCATGTCGCGGCCCGCCTCCTGCATCACACAGGTGGCGTGCAGCAGCAGCGGCATGTAGCAGGCGTAGGTCAGCCCGGCCATGTGGGTGGCGTAGTTGGGGATGGAGACGACGTCGCCGGCGGTGAGCCGGTGCGGCACGGAGACCGCCAGCACGGCCGCGTACAGGGTGTTCTGGCTGTGCACCACGCCCTTCATCCGGCCGGTGGTGCCCGAGGTGTACAGCAGCAGCGACGGGTCGTCGGGCCCCAGCCGGTCGGCCGCCTCGACGGTGCGGCGCTCCTCCCAGGGCGTGCGGACGAAGAACTCCTCGAAGTCGACCGCGCCGGTCGCGGCGGCGTCGCCGACGACCACCCGGTGCTTCAGGGAGCCGGGCGCGGCCTCGGCCAGACGGGCGCCGTAGTCGGTCCCGTCGATGCGGTCGGCGGTCACGCAGACCTTCGCCCCGCTGCGGGTGAGCACGTCCGACAGCTCCCGCACGTCCAGCGCGGGGATGACCGGGCAGCCGACGGCGCCGACGCGGTGGCAGGCCAGGTACAGGGGGGTGAGCATCCAGCGGTTCGGCAGGTAGAGGGCGACCACGTCCCCGCGCTCCACGCCGAGTTCGGCCAGGGCGGCGGCGAAGCGCTCCACCAGGCGCCGGAGTTCGGCGTAGTCGATGGTGCGCGAGTGCTCCCGGCCCTCGTAGGCGATGATCGCGGGGTGCCCGCCCCTGAGGCGCGCGGCCGCGTCGAGGTCGTCGAGGAACGTCTCCCCGCGCCACCAGCCCGCGGCCCGGTACCCGGCGGCCTGTTCGGGTTTCGGCCTGACCAGCGTCTCCCAGTCGCCCACAAGTGGTCCCTCTCGTACTCGAGCACGAATCCGGCCGCCGAGCCTAGAGGACGGGGAGGGGGTCGCGGTACCCCCTTCGAATAACATTCTGTTCGGCGGCCGTGTAATTCACGTAAACGTGTCGCAAAAGCGACAGGAGCGGGCATGGCGGCCCATCGGGGAGCAACGGTCTTTCCCTGTGGTAGGGGATTTGATGCCTTGACAAATGGGAAGCTGCGGAGTCAGGCTGCGCCGTGCGTCCGACACTGTCCGCAGCGCACGAGAGCGCTTCTGGAGGCACCGTGAAAATTGGTCTGCTCGGGTGGGACTATTCCGGGATCGACCCCGACGGAACGAGTCTGGTGGAATACGGGCGGGAGCGCGGCCACGAGACCTCCTTCTTCACGCTCGAGGAGATCGCGTACCATCCCGGACCGGACGGGGTCGAGCTCACGCTGAAGGGGGAGCCGGCCGCTTCGTTCGACGCGGTGATAAACCGCTCGAAGCTCTACGGGGACGACTGGCGCGACCGGGTCGAGCGGCTGGCCATGCTGAGCAACGTCCCAGGTCCGAGGCTCTTCGACCCGGTGGACGTATGGCTGACGGGCTACAGCAAGTTCCTCATGGCGCAGAAGCTGGCCGCCGCCGGGCTGCCCGTTCCGCCGATTCGCTCCGCGGTTTCGCTCGCGGATGTTGAGAAAGCCTTCGAGGAATGGGGCGACATCATCCTCAAGCCCTCCTACGGATATCGGGGGCAGGATGTCGAGCGAATCCACGACTTCGGTGCGCAGAAAGAGGTGGCAGAGGATCTGCTGACGCGTTTCTCCACCGTTCTGTGTCAGCCGTACTATCCGACCGAGGGCGGTGAGTACCGTATCAGTGTGGCAGGGGATGTCACGCCGATAAACATGCTCAAGCTCCCGCCCCTCGGCTCTTGGCGCTGCAAGACGCTGGAGGGCGCGAGTTTCGAGCGGATCGACGCGCCGGACGAACTGGTCGACCTGTCGATCCGTGCCACCCGGGCCCTGGGAATGACTCTCTCGGGACTGGACGTACTTCCCCATGAGGGCGGTTACATGATTCTCGAGGTCAATCCCGTTCCCGGTTTTCTGAGCGTCCTGGGCGCGGAACAGCACCGGCAGGTGCTGGCCGGCGTCTACGACTGGGTGGAGCGGAAGGTCCAGGAGGGCCCCTCCGCCTGACGGCGGACCGCCGAACCCCGCTCCGGCCGCCGCCGGCCGGAGCACCGGCCGTACGACACCGAGCACCGGGAGAACCATGCGCTACACGACCTTCGGACGGAACACGGGGCTGCGGGTCTCGGAGTTCGCCCTGGGCACCGCCAACTTCGGCGCCGCCTACGGCAGCAGCCCCGGCGGCGCCGACCTGATGTGGAGCAGACGGGGCGACGGCGCCGAGCGGGAGGAGGCCCGCGGGATCTTCGAGCGCTTCGCCGAAGCCGGCGGCACCCTGATCGACACCGCCGACTGCTACCACTTCGGCCAGGCCGAGCGCCTGCTGGGCGAGTTCCTGGCCGCCGACCGCGACCACTTCGTCCTGGCCTCGAAGTACAGCGGCGGGGACTCCCGGAATCCGGGGATCTCCGACACCGGCAACAGCCGCAAGAACATGATCCGCTCGGTCGAGGGCAGCCTGCGCCGTCTGAACACCGACCACATCGACCTGTACTGGGCGCACTTCCCCGACACCCTCACCCCCACCGAGGAGATCCTGGCCGCCGTCGACCACCTGGTGCGCAGCGGCAAGATCCTCTACGCCGGCCTGTCGAACTTCCCCGCCTGGCGCACCTCCCGCGCCGTCACCATCGCCGAGCTGCGCGGCTGGTCGCCGGTCATCGGCATCCAGACCGAGTACAACCTGCTCAACCGCACCGCCGAGCGCGAACTGCTGCCCATGGCCGAGGGGCTCGGCCTCGGGGCGGCCCTGTGGTCGCCGCTGGGCGGCGGACTGCTGACCGGCAAGTACCGCCGCACCGAGGCCGGCTGGGTCAGCGACGAGAACCGGCGCCACCCCCGGAACAACACCGACCGGATCGCGGCCGTCGTCGACGCCGTACGGGAGGTGGCCGACGAGGCGGGCACCGCGCCGGCCCGGATCGCGCTCGCCTGGCTGCGCGCCCGCGCCGCACGCTCCACCACCGCGCTCGTACCCGTCATCGGCCCGCGCAGCACCGCCCAGCTCGAGGACTACCTCGCGGCACTCGACATCGCGCTCACCGACGAGCAGACGCGCCGCCTGGACGAGGCGGGAGAGATACCGCTGGGCACGCCGCACGAGATCAACGCACTGGTGCGCGAGTCCGTGCTCGGCGGAGACCCGGACCGGGTGGCCGCCCGAGCCGTCCCCGTGGCCTAGCGGCATCGCCTCAGGCACCGGTCCGCCTCCCGGAGCGGGGGGCGGACCGGGTCACCGAGGCCAGGAACGGCGCCCGGTACGGCGCGGCGGACACCGGGGAGTCGCTGATCAGGTGCGCCGCCAGCGGACGCTCCGGGTCCGCGCCGGGGCCGGCGTAGGCCAGGACGAGGGTGGGATCGCCCAGGGTGCGCAGGGAGAGCACCAGGTCCGCCTCGTCGTGGCCGTCCGGGTCGCCGAACTCCTGCGAGGGGACGGCTGTGAAGCCCATGCCGGTCTTGAAGTGGAACAGGCCCGGCTGGGTGAGGTGGCCCAGCAGGTTCGGCTCGTTCCCCAGCGTCACCCGGGCGTAGCCCTTGGCCCGCGCGACCCGCATCGCGGAGAAGTACAGGGCACGGGCCAGACTGTGCCTGCGCCACTCGGCGCTGACCGCGGAGAAGCGCACCACCGCGGCGTCCCTCTCGGGCAGTTCCAGCACCAGGCAGCCGCCGGCCAGCTCGTCCCCGGCGTACGCGAAGACCCCGCAGAACTTCTGCGGTCCGTGCAGCACGGCGTCCCGGTACCCGAGGGCGAAGGGGACGCCGAAGCGCATCCGCGCCACACGCTCCTCGTACAGGGCGAGGAACGCCTCCAGGGTCCGCTCCGACACCGGCTCCTCGACCACCTCGCGCAGCCCGGCCGCCTCGGCCCGGCGCCTGGCGCGCCGCACGTCCTGCCGCGCCTTGGTGTCCAGCCGGGCCAGGAACTCCTCCTCGCCGGAGCCCAGTTCGGCCACCCAGGTGACGGTGGCGGGCTTGCGCAGGAAGCCCCGGGCGGCCAGTTCACCCCACAGGGCGGCGGGCGGGCGCTCCATCCTGACCACGTCCACGTCCACGTCCACGCCCGCATCCGCACCCGCGTCGGCACCCGTGCCCGGACCCCGTCCGGCCGCCGCGGCCCAGGGCTCGGCGGCCAGCTCGTGCGGCTCGATCAGGGCGAGCGACAGGCCGTATCTGTCCACGATCTCCATGCACCACTCCCCGGGCCGGACGGTCGGCTGCTGTCGTGCGCCGTGCCGGTCCTCCCGCCGGGGGAGGACCGGCACGGCGCGCTGTTCCTCGTCGCGCCGCTCAGGCCTCCCGGGTCAGGCGGTCCCCGAAGCACTCCAGCGCGCGGGACCAGTTGCCGGCGTACTCGGTGACCAGCTCCACGAACTCGGCCGCCCGCGCGTCGTCGTCGACCAGGCTCGTCATACCTGTCTCGTCGTCGCTGACCTGCTGGGCGTGGACGGTCTCCGCCTTGATGTGGGCGTCGATCCAGGCGAACTGGTCCTTCTCGGTGAAGATCCGCCCGCCGTCGGCCAGGACCTTGGCGTACATGCGGCGGAAGCCCACCGCGATGTCCAGGGCGATGGTCTCCACGACCCGCAGCTGCACCGCCGCGCCCAGCGGCGAGGCCGCCAGGCGGTCCATGTTCTCCAGCAGGTCCCGCACGGGGGCGGGGAGTTCGGCGGCGGCCCGCCGCTCCTCCTCGGAGACGTGCGGCAGCAGCGGGGCGATGACGGTGTCCTCCCACCACACGTAGTGGATGCCGGCCGGCCCGCGCGGCGCCACCGCCCGGAACTCCGGGGCGGCGTTGTCCAGATCGTCGCCGATGACCTGGTACACCGTCTGGAAGGCGCCCAGGACCTCGCGGGAGGGGTTGCCGCCCGCGAAGGAGCGGGCCATCACCCCCAGCCCGGCCAGGGTGGTGAACATGAAGCCCTTGGTCATCGCGCGCCACCACTCGGCGACGGCGAGCCCGGCCTGGGGGCTGACGGCCTCGACGCTCCGCGCGGTGCCGAAGAAGCCGTTGTCCGCACGCCGCAGGCGCGCCTTGTCGATCTCCTCCTCGACCCGCTCGTCGAGCGTGCTGCGGTCGGCGGGTGAGAACTCCGGGGCAATGGTCACGATCACTCCAGGGGGTCCGACGGGTGGTGTACGGATGGTGAGCGGGAGGGGGCGTTCGGGCACGGACGGCGCGGAATCCCACCGCAGGGGCCCATGGCGGAGCCCGCCGGCGGAGGCGGCCTGACCGGGGGAGGGGCGCGGGCTAGACGCCCAGCCGCTCCTTCACCTCGGCGAAGAACGGCACGTACCGGTAGTCCCGGGCCACCGGGTCGTAGTCGGTGTACCGGTTGGTGAACTCCAGCAGCCGCCCCCGGACGGCCTCCACCGGCTCCCGGTGGATCCCGGCCTCGATGCGCTGGATCTCGCCGAGGAACTCGGCCAGGGCCGTGGGGACCGCCGCACCGAGCTCGATCACGCCGTCCCTGACGCGGATGCCGCCGTGCTCGCCGAGGTAGCCGAACAGGAGCTGGGAGGCCACCGCGTCGTAGTTGGGGCGCGGGATGCCCTCCACGGCGTAGCGCAGCAGCCGTTCCGCCAGGATGTACTCGTAGGCGGTGTGCGCCTCCTCGCGCGGCAGCGCGCGGTCGTTCAGCAGGGCCAGCATCGCGGAGACGTCCACCCGCAGCTCCTCCAGGCCCGCCAGCGGCTTGTACTTCTTGGCCGGGAGGAACTCGGGGATGGGCATGTCGCCCTGCCGGTGGTGGTATTCGTGCAGCCGCACCCACCAGGACGAGGCCTGCCGGATCCGCTCGTCCGGCGCGCCCTGGATGCGCGGGAAGCTGCCCTCGGCCATCACCGCGTCGATCATCTTCCGCGTGATGCGGTTGTGCCGTTCGACGAACTTGTCGATGAAGTAGAAGATCAGGTCGTCCGGCCGCTGGAGGCCGTCGATGTGGTTCTCCGGGAAGAGCGCCACCACCACGCGCGAGGTGAAGCCCTGCGACCGCCCGGTGATGACCACCGGGGCCGTCGGACTGGCGTAGCGCTCGGCCAGGTGGGGGTCGGCGGGCAGTTCCTCGTAGGTGAGGTAGTCCAGCGACAGCTTCGGGAAGTAGGAGGCGTCGAAGAGCGAGAAGAGGTGGTTGTCGCGGCGGCCGTTGATGTGGCCCTTGACGGCGTCCAGCCGGTCGCCGGGGGTGAAGGAGCCGATGTCCTCCAGAAAGGCCCGCACCACGGGCCTGCGGGACAGTTCCGGGGATCCCTCGATCCGTTCGGCCAGGATCTTGAGCGTGTCCCTGTCGCGGAACGAGGAGCGGTCCGGCAGTTCCCGGCGGATCGCGTCCACTTCCGTGAACACCGCCTCCATCCCGTCGTCCGGGACTGCCCGGCCGGTCTTCTCGTTCCTGCCGCTGTCGTGCCTCACACAGCCTCCCGGGCGCCGGCGGTCGGAGCCGGCACGAGTCGCTGATCGAACTCCCGCGGCGGACCGGTGGGGTCCGGCCGAGGGGATGGTCCGGCCGGCCGGACGGTCGGGTGACGACGCCGGTCGACGCGCGTTGAAGCGGGGACGCTCCGGCGTCCGCCGATTCCTCTTCCTCGTAGGTGTTCAGGTGTTCGGGTACGTGTTCGGGCCGGCGCCCGAGCAGGACGGGGCCGTGGTGGCCAACGGGAGCCGGTGACCACGCAGGAGCGTAGCCACGATCATCTGACCTGACCAGATGTTCGATCACGCGAGTACCGACGTTCTTCCGGAGGCGGGGCGCCCGGTACGGGCAACCGTGACATCGCCTCAGGACTCCCGCGGGACAGGGCGGAACGGTGCATTCCGGCAATGGGTGAACCAGCCCTGCCAGGGGAAGGGAGACCCGGTGACCCGTCACAGGGGAGGGGAGGACGTGGACGACCCGTCACGTGCCGCACGCGCGCTGTGGGCCCTGCTCGAACCGGTCCACGCGGTGACCTACTTCGCGCCGGAGGCCCGGGACGCCTTCGAGGACGCGGGGCTGCGGGGCTTCTGGCGCGGCTACTTCGCCGGACGCGCCGCGCCGCTGGGGGAGACCGGGCCGGAGCCGGTCGCGGCCGCGTTCTTCGGCTTCGCCCCGGCCATGGTCGCCCGGGCCCTGCCCGGCCTCTGGGCGATGGCGACGCCCGAGCGCGCCCTGGAGGCGCGCCGGGCCGGAGCCGGCGCGGCGCTGCGGCGCCTGTCGGCCGGGCACGGCCGGCAGGCCGCGGAGGCCGCTGCTCTGCTGCTGCCCGTGATCGGGGACCTGGACTGCGCCGGGCGGGTGCTGGCAGCCGTCAACCGGGCACTGCCCGTTCCGGCGGACCCGCTGGAACGCCTGTGGCACGCGGCGACCGTACTGCGCGAGCACCGCGGCGACGGCCATGTCGCCGCCCTGGTCGCCGCGGGGTTCGACGGCTGCGAGATCCTCGTCCTGCGGGCGGGCATCGACCTGCCCCGCGGCGAACTCCAGCCCTACCGGGGCTGGAGCGACGACGAGTGGCGGGCCGCCGGGCGCCGGCTGGCCGCTCGCGGCCTGCTGGACCCCGGCGGCAGTGCGACGCCTGAGGGGCGGCTGGCCCACCGCGCCGTCGAGGAGGCGACCGACCGTGCCGCCGCACGTCCCTGGCAGGGGCTGGACACGGCGACGGGGGAGCGGCTGCGCCTGCTGCTCACCCCTGTGGCCCGCGCCGCCGCCGCGGCGCTGCGGTTCCCCAATCCGATGGGGCTGCCGGCGCCGGCGGGCGGGGTTGACGGGCATCGCCGGCCCCGAAGCGCCCCGGCACCCCGAAGCGTTCCGAAACACTCTGAATTACCCGAAAGCGGTCAGAACGCGTAGCGCACGCGCAGCCAGGGCGCGTGCGCCGCGATCAGCTCGCGCAGGCGCTCCACGGCCGCCCCCTTGGCGCCGCTGCGGTAGCGGACGTTCCGGCTGCCGCCCTCCGAGACCTTGGCCTCCTGGAGCTCCGGCCGCCACAGCACCTCCTCGGCCCGCGGGTGCCAGCCCAGGTTCACCTCGTGCAGGCCCCGGTTGTGGGTCAGCATGATCACCTCGGCCGCGGCCTGCGCCTTGACCGCCGGCGGCAGGACGTCGTCGAGTTCCCGCAGCAGACCGGCCCACGCCTCCTCCCAGCCCGGGCGCACGACGACCGGTGAGAGGTTGAAGTGCACCTCGTAGCCCGCCTCCAGGAAGTCGCCCGCGGCGGAGATCCGCTCGGAGACCGGGCTGGTGCGGATGTCCAGCAACCGCGAGTCCTCGGCCGGCATCAGGGAGAAGCGGATCCTGGTGCGGCCGCGCGGGTCGTACGCGAGCAGGTCCGGGTTGACGAACTTGGTCGCGAAGGACGCCTTGGCCGTCGGCCACCGCCGGAAGGCGGCGACCAGGTCGGCTGTGCTGTCGCAGACCAGCGCGTCCACCGAGCAGTCGCCGTTCTCGCCGACGTCGTACACCCACGCGTCGGGGTCGCACTGGTTGGGAGCGGGTTTGCGGCCCCGGGCCGCGATGTGCCGGCCGAGCCGGTCGATGATCCGGTCGGTGTTGGTGAAGACCGTGATCGGATTGGCGTAGCCCTTGCGGCGCGGGACGTAGCAGTACGCGCAGGCCATGGCGCATCCGTTGGAAGGCCCCGGGGCGATCCAGTCGGCCGACCGGCCGTTGGGGCGCACGGTGAAGGTCTTGCGGACCCCCAGGACCAGCGTCTCGGTCTTCACCCGCACCCACCGGGCAGCGCTGCCCCGGTCACCGTGCAGCCCGGGGATCCGCCAGTGCGAGGGGACCTCGACCACACGGGCGCGGGGGAAGCGGGCGATGATCTCCCGCCCGCGGTCCGACGCGGCGGCCTCCGGTTCCGCGTGGATCTCCCGTACGTCGAGCATGCGGGCGGCCGCCGGGGAGTCCCGGAACGGGGCGGCGGCCGCCGGAGGGCGGTCCGTCACCGGTGGCAGCAGGTCCTCCAGGGGGAACAGGCCGTCCGGCCGGCCGGGGTGGTGCTGCACGGGGAGCTCCGGATGGTTCGCGGTGGCACGGATGACGCACCGCCGATCCTAGGGGAGGGCACCGACAACGGGCCGTCGCCCGGTGCCCCGGGGCCGTCGGCGCGCCGGGACGGCCAGGCATGGAACCGGCCCGGCGAAGCATCCGTACGGCATGGAGTGCGTGGTTTACCGGGAAGAGGACGGAACGGCCCGGCGGGTCGGCTGCGAGCGGCCCGAGGAGGCGGGGCGGACGGTGCTCAAGCACCTGCGGGAGCTGGGCGAGGGGGAGTTCGCCTGGGTGCGCCTGGACTCCCCCTCCGAGCGCGAGGTAGAGGACCTGACGGCCGAGTTGGGGCTGCACCCGCTGGCGGTGGAGGACGCCGTCCACGCGCGCCAGCGCCCCAAGCGCGAGCGGTACGGCGACGTGCTGGCGGTGGCGCTGAGGACGCTGTGGTACGTCGAGGAGGAGTCGGAGGTGGAGACGGGGGAGGTGATGGTCTTCCTCGGGCCCCGCTTCGTGATGACCGTCCGGCACGGGCCGGCCGACCCGGCCGCCGAGGCCGCCCGCCGGCTGGCCGCCGACCCGGCGACGCTGCGCTTCGGCCCGGTCTCGGTCCTGCACGCCGTCCTGGACGTGGTGGTGGACGCCTACAGCGACGCCGCGGGCAAGGTGCGCGCCGATCTGGCCCGGCTGGAGCGCTGCGTCTTCTCCCCCTCCCGCGACGACCTCACCGAGGAGATCTACTCGCTCAAGCGGGAGGTCCTGGAGTTCCGCGACGCCGTCGGGCCCCTGGTCCCGGTGGTGCGGGAGTTCGCCGCCGAGCCGCGGTCGCGGTGGCCGCAGGGAGTGCTTCCGTACTTCCGCGACGTGGCCGACCACCTGCACCGCACCGACACCGAGGTCCGGTCCCTGGACGAGCTGCTCAACTCCGCGCTCGACGCCCATCTGGCCAGGGTGGGCACCTGGCAGAACGACGACATGCGCCGCATATCTGCATGGGCGGCGATCCTCGCGATCCCCACCATGGTCGCCGGCCTGTACGGCATGAACTTCGAGCACATGCCGGAACTGGGCTGGGAGTTCGGCTATCCGCTGGCCGTGGGCGTGATGGCCGCCGCCGCGGGGCTGCTGTACCGGGCCTTCCGCCGCAACGGATGGCTGTGACGGCGGGCGGCGGACCACCCGAACGCCCCGAAGGGGGTGTTTCGGGGGTTTCCGCCCGGTGAGGGAGGCAACGCGGAACAGAGGCAAGTCCTTCCCCCTCAAAGGAGTTCCCGTGGCTGTCACCGCCTTCGTCATACCCCCTCTGCTGCTGTGCGTGATGCTCGCCCTCGGGCGGTACGAGGAGCGCATGCTGGGCGAGGCCGACCCGGAGCCCGCGGCCGAACCGGTCCGCGAGCGCCATCTGCGGGCCGTACCGGACCTTCCGGCGCACACGCCGGAGCGCTCCACCGCCCCGCGGGAGGACCGGCACGCCGCATGAGACCCGGCGACCGCAGGACCGGAGCCCCGACGGGCCCGCCCCGCGTCCCGGTACGAGCCGGCCGGCCCGGCGCCGGACGATCCGTGCCGGAACAAGGCCGCCGCTTCCCGCGAAGCGGCGGCCTTGTTCCGTGCCGCGGCCCGGGGTCCCGGTCCCGGTCCCGGTACGAGCCGGCCGCACGGGTGCGACGGCGTCCCGGAAGGCCCGGACGTTTGCGGGCGCATGCGACGATTCACCCCGGGCACGCGATCCGTCATGGGAACACTGAGCCGATGGGAACGCAAGGTCGAGAGCTGGGAGCACTCGCTGCTGGCGAGGATGCTCCGCAGGGAACCGGTCGAGATCCTCGACGCCCTGCGGAGCGAGTGCGACGCGCACACCGTCGTGTGCAGCCACAGCCGTGTGGTGGTCCCCAACGCCTACGAGGTCGAACTCTCCACCGCCGTGTACGGGAAGCTGGCGCGGCGCTGCGGGCAGATAGGCCAGTTGCTGGCCGACAGCCTGGCGCGCCACGGGGAGAAGAAGGGGTACGAGTGGGCCGGCCCGCTCACCGTCCGCGTCACCGTCTCCGACGACGTGCCCAACGGCCGCTACCGGGTGACCGGCAGCCCCACCCCCAACGTCCGCGCCGACGCGTTCACCGGCCACGGGGACCCGGTCACCGCCCCGGTGCGGTGACCGCTCACGGAGCGCCGGGTGTGACCAGCAGGAAGGGGGTGCGGCGGGCCCCCCAGTACAGCAGCGCCTCCCAGCCGCACCCGGCCAGGTGCTCCGCGCACGCCCTCAGTTCCCGTTCGGCGCGCTCGCGGCCGCCGGAGGCGGCGGGGCCCCGCCACTCCACGCGGACCGCGCCCGGCTCACCGGAGCCGAGGACGCGGTACCCCGCCCGGGTGCGGCGCCCACCCTCGTCGACCGCCGACGGCGGTACGCCCGCGGCCTCCAGGGCCAGGGAGACCGCCCAGACCGTCCGCGTCCGCTCCCAGGGCGCCGGGACGCCCGTACCGGGCCCGGCGGAACCGCCGGTGACGCGGCGTATCTCCAGCACACCGGCCCAGGCGCGGGCCACGGCGTCGGCGCGCCGCCCGGGGCCCTCCCGCCCCGGCGGCCCGTCCCCGGTCGCCGCCGACCACGCCCCGGAGCCGTCCCGCCCGCCCGCCCCGGCCGGCCCTCCCCGCCCCGCCCGCCCCGCCCGCCCCCGCCGCCCCGCCGGC
>NZ_JBKJFM010000084.1:0-25568 GCF_046614825.1 Streptomyces nanhaiensis | reverse complement strand
GAGCTCAAACAGCGCTGGCGCACGCTGCAGCATGTGACGGTCAGCCCCAGCCGGATCGGAGCCATCGCCCAGGCCGCCCTCGTCCTCAACAATGCATGGCACGAAAGGCGTTGAGAAAACCTCAGTGAAGGCAGCCGGAGACCGTATGTGGCGAGCGCCGTCAATGAAATCCATTACAGGTGCTCAATACGATGCCAATCCACATGGCGTGCCGCGGCTGAGGGGTGAACCCAAGCTCCCCAGGTTGTTGAATGGTATGGGGGTCGTGGGGGACGTCCTCTTCATATGGGAGGGCATAAGCTCCATCCTCCGTGGCGACCAGCCATGTGATCTAATTGGTAGCTGCCCCGTGCCGGAAGTTGCTTAGGGTGTGAGTGATCGCTGATGGAGCGCCCCTTCAGGAATAGAACTCGAAGGGGCGCTCCGCTGAGAGATTTTTGAGGAGGTGTGATTCCGTGGTGGGAAGCTCGCAGAATGGCGAGTCAAGGAGCTCGCGTCCCACGGAATCCGCGCTGGTGCGAGGATTGCTTTGGGAGTTCTTTCCGGAACAGCGACTGGAAATCCTCGCCCTGGAGGAAGAGGAGCGGGAGTACGCCCTCTCGAGTGGTTGCGACCCGGTGGAAGTCGGAGCTTATACGCTCACCAGCGAAGTCTTCGTCCAAGGGGTGCTGACGCCGCTCTTGGCCGCACCCCTGCTGCTGGACGAGGATGTCGCACATCGATGTGCTCGGTTTCTGGAGCACCTCCTGGGAAGTGGGAGGCCCTCCATCCGTGAGATGGTAAGTACTAGAGTTACCGACCACTTGCTGGGGTATCCGGAGAACTGGAAAAAATTCCGCAAGTATGTCGGCGAGTTTTTGCTTCGCGAAGTGAGGGAGAGGCAGCGGTATTACAAGGGGCCATTTTGAGGGATTTCGACGGTCCGGCCTGGGTGATGGCTCCGGCCCGGCTGGGACAGGCCTTCGTGTACCGTAGGGCGCGCCAGTGCTGTTTGAGCTCGGCAGCAGTTCGTTCGTCGATCGCGCGGACGCCGCGCAGTAGCCGGTTGTAGGCGCGGGTATCCGGCACGAGTGGTAAAGCGATGTCGGGGTGCGGACGGAACGGGGTGTGAATGCCCTTGCCGGCGCCGGTGTAGCCGACGTCGGCCAGTGCGGCAGCCCGGCGCGGGCCTCCGCGTGCAGGGCGGGCAGGGGGCGTGGATCCGAGCGGCACGCAGGTCGTGCTCGGCCGCCGCATACGGACCCCAGGGAAATATCGTGGACTCTTTCTCGTGCACGGCGGTCAACTTCCAGACCGGCATCGGCTCGAAGTGCTAGAAGGGGCACAGCGGTGGCTACTCTTTCAGAGATACAAACCCTGTTGGGTGAACCTCGGTTCAACTGGTCAGATCCGGCGCCGTGGATCGAGCTGGAGCAGGAACTCGGTATCGGATTTCCCGCGGACTTCCGTGAGATCGTGGACGCCTACGGTTCGATCGAGATCAACGGACAGTTGTATCTGAAGCATCCCGCCAGCCACCTTCTACACGATCTGGGAACGATGATCAGGAGGGATCTCGACCTCTGGCGTGACGAGGACATGGTGGAATTTCTGCCGAGTCCGGTAGGGGCGAACCCCGGCGAATTGGTGCCGGTGGCGACGGCCACGACGGGCGAGACGGTTTTCCTGTGCGTTCCCGACACCCCATCGTCGCCCTGGCGCGTGGTGGTCCAGGAGTTCGACAGTCCGGCCTGGACTCTCTATGAGATGACGTTCAGTGAGTGGTTGCTGGCTTATCTAAAGGGTAGGGACGTGACGTTGTGTTCTCGCAACCTCGCGTCTGACGGGCCGTTCTGGGAGTTCCTGCCCTGAGAGAACGCGGTGGCACCCCTTCAGGAAAGGGGCACCACCGCGTTCTCGATCCGAAGCTCGAAGGGTCCTGTTCGAAGACGCAGCGAACGTGCGGGCCGCCGAATATCCGCGCACGGTGTGCGGCTGGCGCTGGCGGCAGTGGAAGGAGCGGTGGTTCCCGGCGGCGAGCCGGTCCCGGGCCCGGCCGTGCAGAGGTACGCCGACGACCACTCGGCGTACCTATCCTCGACCACCACCTACACCTACGACGCCTTCGACCGCACGGTGACGGAGACCACCTTCGGTACCAGCGGCAAGACCAAGGCCTTCGTCTACCTGGCCATGGACGACCAGGTGCTGCGCGAGGAGGAGCCGTACAACGCCTACCGGTTCAACGGGCACCGCTGGGACGCCGCGTCGGGCACCTACGACATGGGTTTCCGCAACTACGACCCGGGTCTGAACCGGTTCCTGACGCGGGACCTGTACGGCGGGGCGCTGGCGGACATGGGCCTGGCCACCGATCCGTTCACCAACAACCGGTACGCCTTCGCCGGCGGCAACCCCATCTCCTTCGAGGCCGTGAAGGCGTGGCAGGTGGAGGCGGCGCGGCACGACTGGAGCGCTCTGCGGTGCGGGTGCGGTGAGACGGGCGCTCGTCTGCCTCGGACGTTCGACCGGCTGATGTCGGCCCGGGCACCGGGGGAGGTGACGGAGTGCTTGCTGAGCGGTCATCTGGAGGAGCAGTCGATGCTCTTCCGGGTCGCCCCGTCGGCGGTCCCGGTGATCCTGGCGGTGTTGGCCGAGGAGCCGCCGCGATTCGTGCGTGGGCATCTGCTGAGTGTCCTGGGCTATCTGGTGGCCGGGGAGTCGCACCGCAGTGAGGCGGAGGCCGGGTTCCCGGACCTGGCGGAGGAGTGCCGCAGGGCCGCCGGTGAAGGGCTGTGGGTGCTCTACCGGGAGGCGGCCTCGGGGGACGCGGAGGCGGTGCTGGATGTGCTGGAGTTCGCCGATCCGGACCAGCGGCGGTTCCACCACTTCCGCTCCGCCCTGGAGCGGTGCACGGGGGAGCGCCGCTCCTGAACCGGGCACTGAACCGGGCGGGCGGGGCGCGCGAGCGTGGCCGCTTGTCCGGTCCGCCGGCGGTGTGACAGCGTGTGCCGACCGTGGAGCACGGGGCGACGGATGTTCCGCCGGGCGGCGGCCGGTGATCGTACGGGGCCGCCTCGGCGTTGGATCCCCGCGTGTGCGCGAGACGGTGAAAAGGCAACGGGAGATGGGAAGTTCGGTGGGGAAGAGCAGAGTCCTCCTGGTGGCCGCGGCGGTGGCGCCGCTGCTGGCGCTCACGGCGGCGTGCGGTGGTTCGGGCGACGCCTCCGGCAAGGACGCGGAGAAGCAGCCCGGGAGCGGGAGCAGCGCGTCGCCGGAGGCGGGGGAGCAGGACGGGAAGGCCGCGGGGCCGGTCCTCGACGAGGCGGCGCTGAAGAAGGCGCTGCTCGCCGACGGCGAGGTGAAGGGCTATCAGGTAGCCGCCGCCGACCAGGAGCCGCTGACGCCGGAGGCGGACCGGGCCGAGTGCCGGCCGCTGGCCGATCTGACCGCCTACGGCACCGGACGTACGCCCCGGGCGCGGGCGTTCGCCTCCCAGGGGTTCGCCGGGTCGGGGCAGGAGACGGCCGGGCGGATCGTGTCGGTGTCGCTGCTGTCCTACGACGGCGACGGCGCGGCCCGTACGGTGGAGGGCGTGCGGTCGGCGATCGAGGCGTGCGGCGACGGTTTCACCACCTCGGGCAACAACGGCGGGGAGACGATCCGCTACACGGCCGTGGAGGAGATCGAGGCGCCCGAGAGCGGTGACGAGGCGGTCGCGGTGAAACTGGTGGGCGAGGCGGAGGGCACCGAGGTGCCGATGCACTTCGCGCTGGTGCGTTCCGGGGCGTCGCTGGCGCAGTTCATGAGCCTGAACATCAAGTCGCCGTCGGGCGCTTCGATGCCGCGGGACATCGTCACCGCGCAGGTGGACAAGCTCGCCGGGGCCGCGGCCGGCTGACGGAGCGGTAAGTGAGGGACCGGCCGCCCCGGTGTGCGGGGCGGCCGGTCCCGGCCCTGTTCCTGGTTCCGGTTCCGTTGTTCGGGCGCGGGGGTGGGTCAGGAGGACGCGGCGGCCTTGGTGCGGATGGCCGGGAGCTGCGAGTAGAGGTTCGCCCCCGGGCACAGGGTCGCGTAGCCGTCGCGGTGGCCGGAGATCCGGTACAGCGTCGCCCGCTCGCCCTTCTTCCAGACGCCGGTGTCGGCGGCCGCGGTGAGCGTCACCTTGCCGGCCGGGTCCGCGCCGTACAGGCCGAGCTTCCAGCCGGAGATCCGGGCGATGGCGTCCAGCGCGGCCTGGGTGGGCCGGCCGCCGTCCTCGTAGTTGCCGAGCAGGGAGACACCCGCGGAGTAGCCGTTGAAGCCGTAGGTGTGGGCGCCCTGGACGGCCTTGTCGACACCGCCCGCGCGGCCCTCGAAGATCGTGCCGCACTTGTCGACGAAGAAGTTGTAGCCGACGTCGTTCCAGCCGTTGGTCTTGACGTGGTACGTGAGGATGCCGCGGATGATCGAGGCCGACTGGGCGCAGGTGTAGTCGTTCGTGCCGGCGGTGTGGTGGACGAAGACGGCGTCCACCCGGCTCAGGTAGGAGGGCGGGTCCTCGACCAGCGACTCGTCGGCGCCCCACTGGGCGCGGCTGACGATCCGCGGTGCCTGCGTCCCGGACGGCGAGGGGGCCGGGGCGGTGGTGGACGGCTCACCGGTGGGTTCGGTGCTGGGCCCGGTCGTGGGGCTCCGGGTGGGTTCGGTGGGGGGTTCCGGGCTCGGCTCCCCGGTGGGGGCCGGTTCGGTGGAGGGTTCCGGGCTCGGCTCTCCGGTGGGTTCGGTGGAGGGCTCGCCGGAAGGTTCCCCGGTGGGTTCGGTGGAGGGTTCGCCGGTGGGCTCGGTGGAGGGTCCCGGGCTCGGCTCCCCGGTCGGTTCCCCGGTGGGGGCCTGAGTGGTGGGCTGCTGCGAGGGCTCCGGGCCGGGCTCGGGATCCTCCGTGGCGGGGGCGGAGGCGGACGGCTCCGTGGAGGGCTCGCCCTGACTGGGATCCGGCTCCGGCTCCGGTTCCGTCGAGGGCTGCTGCGACGGCTCCTGCGAGTTCCCGCCCCCGCTCATGTCGCCGACCTTGCGCCAGCCCTTCCCGATGTCCTCGCCCAGGATGCCGGGGTCGATCATCACCAGGCGGAGTCCGCCGGGCAGTTCGGCCGACTCCCCACCGTCCGCCATGACCCGGGCCTCGACTCCGTCGGACGTACCGACCCACAGGGGCTCGGAGGCCCCGCGCACTCCGCTGTCGTCGCCCTCGTCGGTCTCCGGCGGCCGTATGTCGAGGTCGAGGTCCTGCCACCGCGTCCACTGTCCGGTCTCCGCGCTGCGGGTGCGGATCTGGGCGGTGCCGTCGAGTTCGGCCTCCGGGTCCTCCCAGGAGACGCCGAGCATGGAGAAGGGCCGGGTGTCCTTGCGCGGCACCGAGCGCTTCCCCGGATCGCCGCCCTGGAACGTCTCGGTGTAGGCGGCCACGGGCCGCATCCTCTCGCCCCGGGCCTGTTCGTCCGAAGTGCCCGAGGTGGTGGTGACGGCGACCGTCGTCACCACCGATCCCCCGAGCACGACGGAGCCGACCGCCAGCCAGGTCCGGCGCTTCATGCCCGCCGGCCTGCGGCTGCGGCCTCTGTTCGATCCCACGTGTTCCAAACCCCCTCTGGAAGATCCCGGTGCGTCCGCCGGCCGCCGTTCTGTCTCCGCCTGTTCGGCGGCCGGCGGTTTCGCGCCCGGACGCGGACAGTGGGCGGGCACGGCCGTACGAGCGGCACGGGCCGCGCGCGGCGACTCGTCGTACGCGCCGGGGTGCTGTGGACGCCGGCGGTTCCCGCCCCCCGCGGCCCGCCCTGCCGTCCCCGAGGCGCGGTGACGGGCCCCGGTCCGAGGCGGCGGCGCCGCGACCGGTACGTACGGCAGGCCGGGGCGCGGCCGGCCGTCCACTGTCGGACGGGCCGGTTATACCCCAGAGGATCACCGTGCGTCACTCGTGGTGACAAAGGCCGGAAAAGGGTGCGAAGCGGTGTGGTGGGGAGAGGCGGGGGCAGACGGCCGCCGGTTCCGGTGCGGGCGGCGGCCGCCGCCCGCACCGGAACCGGGCCGGACGGGGAAGCCCGCTGCCATCAGGGAGTTCGCGGGATCCGGTACCGGGGGCCGAGGTGGGCCCGGCGGACGGGACGAGGTTCCGCATGGCCGCCCGGGGGAGCGGAGCCCCGACGCCGCCAGGACTCCGCCGGGCCTTGTGTACGGCTGAAGTTCACGCGGAATTCCTCTGGGTGCGAAGGTGGCGCGGCCCTCTGCCCCGGCCCGGCGCCGAAAGGCTTCGCTGACACCGTGTAAACGTGAATACCGCCACACCGCGAGGGCGTGACCAGGCGGTATGCGGCGGCGCTTGGTGAGGGGGAGGGGGATGGGCCCCTCCCTCGGGCGGCGTCCGGCGTACCGCTGCCCGGTGCCGAGCCGAACGCGAGGGGAGACGCTCATGGGCACGGAGACCGCGGCGAGACCCACGGCCGGAAGGATGCGCGGGCATGTGGCGGAGTTCGTCACGGACCTGACGTCGGGGAGGGCCGGGCATCGACTGCCCCTGGACTACTCCGTGGACAGCCTGCGCATCGTGGACGCGGTCGTCGAGGGAATGCGCCGCCAGGGTGCGGAGCCCGCCGGACGTGTGGCGGAGGTCCTGTTCGGTCTGGGCGGATACCTGGGGGAGGTGATGGTCCGGCAGGCCGGGGCGGTGTGGGTGGACTTCGACACCGGGCAACGCGAGCGGTTCGGGCAGCCGGTGGGCGTGCGGATGCCCGACGGGCGCGTGTGGAACCCGCTGGGCAGGGTGGCCAACCGCTTCGCGTACGGCTCGCGGGAGTCGGTGCGGACGTTCTTCCTGCTGCTGCACGGCCGGGACCGGCCCGGCGAGACCGGCTCCGGCGCCGCCTGACGGTTCCGGCCCGTCCACGGCCGCACGCGGCGGCCGTGGACGGGCCGGGAGCCGGTGGAACCGGCCGGGTCAGCGGAACAGGCGCCCGGGTACGGCGGCGGCCAGCCGGCCGTAACCGGCGGGGTTCAGGTGGAGCCAGTCGCCGTCGTGGAGGTCGGGGCGGAGCCGCTCGGGGTCGGCGGGGTCGCGGACGGCGCGGTCGAAGTCGACGACGGCGTCGAAGCGGCCGCTGGTGCGGATCCAGTCGTTGACCTTCCGCCGGGCGCTCTCGCGGTGCCCGGCCGGGTCGTCGTACATCTCGTTGCCGCCGAAGGGCAGCAGCGTCGCGCCGTGGACCTCGATGCCGTGGGCGTGGGCGCGGGTGACGATCTGCTCGTAGGCGGCGATCAGGTCGGCCGCGACCCGCTCCTGCGCGGCCTCGGTGGCCGCCGCGGTGCCGATGTCGTTGACGCCCTCGAAGACGATCAGCGACTCCACCCCGGTCTGCGCCAGCACGTCGCGGTCCAGCCGGGCCAGGACGTTGGGGCCCAGTCCGTCGTCGAGGACGCGGTTGCCGCCGGCGGCCTGGTTGAGGACGGCGAGGCGGGCGGTGCCGCGGCGGGCCTGGAGCCGGTCGAACCACTGGTCCGTCCAGCGGTCGTTGCCGTTGGTGGTGGAGCCGCGGCCGTCGGTCAGGGAGTCGCCCAGGACGGCGACCGCCCGGGTGGACTTCGCCGACCACGCCTCGACGCCGCTGAGGAAGTACCAGTGGTTCGTCGCCGTCGCGCCCGGCAGGTCCTCGGCCGCGACGTGGTCGCCGCGCAGGAGGTGGGAGGTGGTCCGCGAGCCGGGGTGGGAGGTGATGTCGTTCGACGCCTGGCCGTCGGCCAGGTAGAGGGTGACGGCGAGGTTGGTCCCCGCGGCCACCCTCATGTCCACCGGGTCGGAGACGACCTGGGCTCCGACGGGGACGAGGGCCGAGGGCCTGCCGCTGAAGGTCAGCGGGCGGGAGGTGCCCGGACGTATCGCGTCGGTCCCGGCCTTCCCGCCCTCGGGGAAGGCCACGGAGGCGGCGGTGATGGGCAGGCCGGCACCGCCGAAGGCGTTGGAGAAGCGCAGCCGGATCCTGTCGCCGCCGACCGTGACGCGGACGGTCTGCCGCAGCGTGGTGTCGTCCATGACCAGCCCGTCCTCGGTGAAGGGGGCGGGCGGCATGTTGTGGGGCTCGGTGAGCTGCGGCATCGACGTCCAGGTGTTCACCCAGCGCCGTGCCGCTCCGCGGGCGTCCCGCGACGCGGAGTCGGCGGAGGCGTGTGTGCCGGTGCGGTCCCCGGTGCCGGGGGCTCCGGTGTCCAGTGCGCCGGTGGCCTGGGAGGTCAGAAGAACGGTCGCCGCCAGGGCTCCCGCGGTGAGCAGGCTCGTCAGGGACGATCTCCGTCTCATGGACTGTCCGACCTCCAGGGTCCGTCGCCGTCCGGTGGGCGTGAGCGACCCTAATCGGCGCGGGCGGAAAGACAAGAGGAATTCGTGAACTCGCCTGATTAATTTGCTCGGTGAGGCCGCGCGGAGCGTCACGGCGGTGGCGGCGGGTACGCCGGCCCGCCCGGCAGGCCCCGGTCGGGAGGGTGCGAGCGGGCTCCGACGGCGGGGAGAGCGTTTGCGGCCGTGTCCGCGACTTGGCCCGGCGGAGGCCGTACCGGCTCAGCCGCCGCGTACGAGCGAGGCGAAGCGGAGGGCGACCGTGCGCCACACCTCGGCCGACGCGGGCTCGTCGGCCTCCGCCCGGCGTACGGTCTCGGCGGGATCGAAGCCCAGGCGCCGCAGCCGCTCCGGATCCCACGCCCGCACCTGCGCGGCCGTCGCCTCGGGGTGGAACTGCGTGCCCCACGCCCGGCCGCCCACGGCGAACGCCTGGTACGGGCACCGCTCGCTCCGCGCCAGCCACCGTGCGCCGGGCGGGAGTTCGGTGATGGCGTCGACATGGTTCTCGATCGCGGCGGTGCGCTCGGGCAGGCCGTGGAAGAGCGGATCGTCCGCCGCCTCGGGCCGCAGTGCCAGCGGTGTGCTGCCGATCTCCGGCTCGCCGTGCTCCCCCGCGACCGCACCGCCCGCGACCCGGGCCAGCATCTGGCCGCCCAGGCAGATGCCGAACACCGGGACGCCGCCGTCCAGCGCCTCGGCGACCAGGGAACGGGTGGAGGCGAGCCAGGGGGCGCGCGCGTCGTCGTCCGGCAGGTAACCGCCGCCGAGGACCAGCAGGCCCCGGTGGCCGTCCAGCCGGGCGGGCAGCGGCTCGCCGTCGTACGCGCGGACGACGTCCAGCGCCAGGCCGCCCTCGGCCAGCCAGGCGCCGAACCGGCCCGGCCCGCCGTTCGGGGTGTGCTGCACCGTCAGGACGCTCGGCCGCCCGCCCACTTGCCGCTCCTTCCCGTACCGAACCGTGTCGGCCTGCATCGAACCGTGTCGGCCCGCATCGAACCGTGTCGGCCCGCGCCGCCGGGGCCGGTCCGTACCGCCGGGGCCGGTCCGCGTACCCCGTGCCTCAGTTCCCCCGGAGCTCGGCCAGCACCGCGTCGGTGAACGCAGGCCACGCCTCGATCGCCCAGGGGCCGAACGCCCGGTCCGCCAGGGCCGCACAGGCGGCGCCCGCGTCCGGGTCCACCCACAGGAACGTACCGGCCTGCCCGAAGTGGCCGAAGGTGCGCGGGGAGGAGGAGGCGCCCGTCCAGTGCGGGGACTTGCCGTCGCGGATCTCGAAGCCCAGGCCCCAGTCGTTGGGCTTCTGGTTGCCGTAACCGGGCAGGACGCCGGGGAGGCCGGGGAAGGCCACGGACGTGGCCTCGGCGACGGTGCGCGGGTCCAGCAGGCGCGGCGCCTGGAGTTCGGCGGCGAAGCGGACCAGATCGGCCAGGGTGGAGACGCCGTCCTTGGCCGGGGAGCCCGGCAGGTCGGTGGCGGCCATGCCCAGGGGGACGAGGACGGCTTGGCGCAGGTACTCGGGGAAGGGGATGCCGGTCGCCTTGGCGATGTGGTCGCCGAGCACCTCGAAGCCGGTGTTGGAGTAGATCCGGCGGGTGCCCGCGGCGGCCATCGTGCGGTGCTCGTCGAAGGCCAGGCCGGAGGTGTGGGCGAGCAGGTGCCGCACCGTCGAGCCCTCGGGGCCGGCCGGCTCGTCCAGCTCGATCGCGCCCTCCTCGACGGCGACCAGCGCCGCGTACGCGGCCAGCGGCTTGGTGACCGAGGCGAGCGCGAAGCGGTGATCGGCGGGGCCGTGCGTTCCGGCCACCGTGCCGTCGGCGCGTACGACGGCCGCGGCCGCCGTCGTGACCGGCCAGTTCTCGATCGTGCGCAGGCTGTCCATGCTCCCGAGCCTAACGTGGGGTGCCGCGGGCGGACGTGGCGGGACGTGGCGGGGGTTCGCCCTCGTTATTCGCTTGCCTGGAGCGCACTCGAACTCCGTAGCGTTCCCCCATGACCGTGACGCAGACGCAGGTGCAGACGGGGACGGACACGTACACGGACACGGACGCCGGTGGGGAGGCCGGGGAGCTGCCGGCGGACGTGTGCGCGACGGCCGACGTGCCCCATCCGCGGCCGGACGGGCGGGACCGCTACACGATCAGCGAGGTCGCCTCGATCACCGGTCTGAGCGCCCACACGCTGCGCTGGTACGAACGGATCGGGCTGATGCCGCACATCGACCGCTCGCACACCGGGCAGCGCCGCTTCACCAACCGGGACCTGGACTGGCTGTCCTTCGTCGGAAAGCTGCGCCTGACGGGAATGCCGGTGGCGGACATGGTGCGCTACGCGGAACTGGTGCGCGCGGGCGACCACACCTTCGAGGAGCGGCAGGAGCTGCTGCGCGCGACCCGCGAGGACGTCAGGCGCAGGATCGACGAGCTGCGGGGCACGCTGGCGGTCCTCGACTGCAAGATCGACTTCTATGCGGACGCCCGGCGGGCGTCGGAGAGGTTCTGAGGAACCGGATGAGCGGTGGGAAGACCGAACGGATCGCCACGGCGCGGCTCGGCGCGGACGGCCCCGAGGTGGGCGTCCAGGGGCTGGGCTGCATGGGCATGAGCTTCGCCTACGGGCCGACGGACGCCGACGGGGCCCGCGCCGCCCTCGAGCGGGCCCTGGAACTGGGCGTCACGCTCTACGACACCGCCGACCTGTACGGCTTCGGCGAGAACGAGAGGTTCATCGCGCCCTTCGTGAGGGCGCACCGGGACGAGGTGGTGGTGGCCACCAAGTTCGGCGTCGTCATGGACCCGGCGGACCCGGCGAAGCGCGGCATCCGCAACGACGCCGCCTACATCAGGCGGTGCGCCGAGGGCAGCCTGGAGCGGCTCGGGGTCGACGTCATCGACCTGTACTACATGCACCGCCGCGACACGCGCGTACCGATCGAGGAGACCGTCGGCACCATGGCCGAGCTGGTGGCCGAGGGCAAGGTCAGGCGACTCGGGCTGAGCGAGGTGACCGGCGGCGAACTGCGCGCGGCGCACGCGGTGCACCCGATCGCGGCGGTCCAGTCCGAGTGGTCGGTCTTCAGCCGCGACGTGGAGCGCACCGCGGTGCCCGCCGCGAAGGAGCTGGGCGTCGCCTTCGTGCCCTACTCCCCGCTGGGACGCGGCTTCCTGGCCGGCTCGTTCACCGACGCGGCCCGGGAGTTGGGCGACGACGACTTCCGGCGCACGATGCCGCGCTTCACCGGGGAGAACGCGGCGGCCAACGCCGCCCTGCGGGAGCCGCTGCACGCGATCGCGAAGGCGCGCGGGATCACGTCCGGGCAGGTCGCCCTGGCGTGGGTGCAGCAGCGGGCGGCGGTGCACGGGCTGCCGGTCGTCCCGATCCCCGGCACGCGCCGGCGCGACAGGGTGGAGGAGAACACCGCGGCCACCCGCGTCGAGCTGACGGCGGACGAGCTGGCCGCGCTGGAGCCGATCGCCGGCCGCGTGGCCGGCGGGCGCTACGCCGACCTGGGGTTCACCTCGGCGGGGCGGGAGTAGGGCAGCGGCCCGTCGCATCTCACTGCCTGTCGCACCTCACTGCCTGTCGCACCTCACGGTTCGGCGCAGTCCACCGTTCGGCACGGTCGGCGGCTCACAGCTCGGCGAGGAGTTCGGCCTTCTTCGCGCTGAACTCCTCGTCGGTGAGCAGCCCGGCCCCGTGCAGCTCGCCCAGGTGCCGGATGCGGTCGGCGATGTCGGCGGGGGCGGGCCGGACCGTGGCGACCGGGTCCGCCGTGCGGATGGCGGGAGCCGCCGCCGTCTCCAGGACCGGTGCGGGCTCGGCCGCCCGTACCGCCTCCAGCACCGCGGCCGCCAGCGGCAGCGACTCGTGCACCAGGCCGTAGCCCAGGCCGAAGACGACGGCGGCCGGGTCCTGGTCGGCCTCCGGGCGTTCCCGGTCCTCCTCCTCGCCGCGGCGGACCAGCCGCAGATGGCCGCCCACGACCTCCGGCGAACGCCATCGGACGCCCCGCAACTCGCCGACCGGGAACGACTGGTCGCCCGCCTTCCACTTCGCCGATGAGGCCCCGGTCCAGAACCAGCGGAAGGACACCGCCCGGCCGTCGAAGGAGACCTTGCCGTCGTACGCCTTGAACTGCAGCGGAGCGGCGGGCGCGGCGACCAGGTGGCGGTCGGCCGGCTCCTGCGCCCGGGGGCCGAGGACGGAGGTCAGCTCGCTGACCCAGGCGGCGGCCAGGGGCTCGTGCTCGGCGGGGAGCACCAGGCGGTACGGGTCGCTGGTCTCCCTGAGCTGCCCGGCGGCGGCCTCCATCAGCGGATCGGCGCCCGGGCGCGGCTCGGCGCGCAGCACGACCGTGCCCCGTCTGGTGCCGGGGGCCAGTTCGGCAGACCTCAGCGCCTCGTAGGGGACGCGCCGCTCACCGAGCACGTGGAACAGCTTCGGAGTGCGGATGCCCCGTTCGAAGCGGATGAGCACGGAGTCGGTGTCGAACTCCCAGGAGGAGTTAATTCCGGCCAGCACGTCACCCATACGGGTCATCGTATGCGTCGGTGCCCCGGTCTTCCTCCCCAGCCGCGCCGCACGCGTCACACCTCGTCCACCCGTCGGCAGCCGTCCGTACCGACGGCCGTCATGTCGGCCGGGCGGCGGTGGCGTACGCGGGGCGCACGGGGCGTACACGGGGAGCGCCGGGTGAGGAGGCGGCCGTCACCGCCGTGCCGCTTCGGGGACGCCTGGTGGGAGATCTCCGCCGGGCGCCCCGCCCGCGTTCCGGAGGCGTGGACCCACCCGAGGGGGTGAACCGCGGTGGGGCGTCCGGTATCACCCCCGGCGCGCGGGAGTGTCCTCCCCGCTTCCGCCGGCGGGCCGCCAGTCCCCCGCCAGGGCGGGGCCGAGCCGGTCGAGGTGCTCCTGGAAGACCCTGCGCGCGCCTTCCACGGTGATGTCCCGGCCTGCGGCCCAGCGGCGTCCCGCGAGCTGGAGCACACCGGCGAAGGCGGCGACCAGTACCCGCGGCCGCGGATCGTGCTCGGGATCGACTCCGGCACGGCGGGCGATCTCGGCCGCGAGCCGCTCCTCCTGCTCCGTGGAGTGCCGCAGATGGGCCGCCACCAGGGCGGGGGTCGTCTCGATGACCTGCCACATCCTCATGTAGACCTCGAGCGGTACGACCTCCTGGATGGCGTCGCCGATGCGGTTCCAGGCGGTGCCGAGCGCGTTGCCCAGGACCTGCAGGGGCGCCTCGTCGGCGGGACGCTCCCGGACGGCGGTGAAGAACCGCTCCTCCACCGTCCGCAGGAGGGCGAAGGCGACCTCCTCCTTGCTGGAGAAGTAGCGGAAGAACGTCCGCTGGGAGACGTCCACGGCGGTGGCGATCTCGTCGATCGTGGTGCGCTCGTATCCCTGGGCGACGAACAGTTCGTGCGCCGTGCGGACCAGCGCGTCCCGGGTGCGCTGCTTCTTGCGTTCGCGCAGTCCGGCCACCCGGCCACCTCCTGCCGTCTCGAAAGGTGCCGGTCACCCTACCTGTGAGCTGGGCTTAAGCCGCCCGGTACATAATCGCTTCGAAAGTGTCAGTCGCTGACACTAGGCTCCCGGCCATGACTTCCAACACCGTCTCCGCCACCCCCGGCGCATCGGAGTCGGACACGGCGCCCGGCCGTGCCGGACTGCGCGGCCACCCCTGGCTGACCCTTCTCGCCGTCGCGCTCGGCGTGGTGATGGTCACCCTGGACGGCACCATCGTCGCCATCGCCAACCCGGCCATCCAGCAGGACCTCGGCGCCTCGCTCGCCGACGTCCAGTGGATCACCAACGGCTATCTGCTCGCCCTGGCCGTCGCGCTGATCACCGCCGGAAAACTCGGGGACCGCTTCGGCCACCGCCAGACCTTCCTCACCGGCATCGTCGGCTTCGCAGCCACCTCCGGCGCCATCGGACTGTCCGAGGGCGTCACGATGGTCATCGCCTTCCGGGTGCTCCAGGGACTGTTCGGCGCCCTGCTGATGCCCGCCGCCCTGGGCCTGCTGCGCGCCACCTTCCCGGCCGAGAAGCTCAACATGGCGATCGGTATCTGGGGCGCGGTGATCGGCGCCTCCACCGCGGCCGGGCCGATCGTCGGCGGCCTGCTGGTGGAGCACGTGAACTGGGAGTCGGTCTTCTTCGTCAACGTCCCCGTGGGGCTGCTGGCCGTGCTCCTGTGCCTGGCGATCCTGGTGGACCACCGGGCGGAGAACGCCCCCGGATCCTTCGACTTCCCCGGCGTCGTCCTGCTGTCGGGCGCGATGTTCTTCCTGGTGTGGGCCATCATCAAGGCGCCCGAGTGGGGGTGGGGCGACAACGCGACGGTGTGGTGCCTGGTGATCGCGGTACTCACCCTCCTGGCCTTCCTGGTCTGGGAGAGCATGTCGGGCGAACCCCTGCTGCCGCTGCGGCTGTTCCGCTCCGTCCCGCTCTCGGCGGGCACCGTGCTGATGGTCCTGATGGCCTTCGGCTTCATGGGCG
This sequence comes from Streptomyces nanhaiensis, assembly GCF_046614825.1. Classification (NCBI taxonomy): domain Bacteria; kingdom Bacillati; phylum Actinomycetota; class Actinomycetes; order Kitasatosporales; family Streptomycetaceae; genus Streptomyces; species Streptomyces nanhaiensis. The sequence continues at coordinate 10,726 of NZ_JBKJFM010000084.1, read as the reverse complement.
GCCTCTTCTTCGTCACCTTCTACCTCCAGAACGTCCACGGGATGAGCCCGGTGGACAGCGGACTCCACCTGCTGCCGCTGACCGCGATGATGATCGTCGCCTCGCCCGCCGCCGGAGGGCTGATCACCAAGGTCGGCCCGCGACTCCCGATGGTCGGCGCGATGCTGGTCACCGCGGTCGCGATGTTCGGCCTGTCCACCCTGGAACGGGGGACCGGCACCCTCGAGATGTCGCTGTGGTTCGGCCTCCTCGGTCTCGGCCTCGCCCCGGTGATGGTGGGCGCCACCGAGGTCATCGTGGGCAACGCCCCGCTGGAGCACGCCGGGGTCGCCGGCGGTCTCCAGCAGGCCGCCATGCAGGTCGGCGGAAGTCTCGGCACGGCCGTCCTGGGCGCTGTGATGGCTTCCCGGGTGCACGAGACCCTGCCCGGGAAGTGGGCCGAGGCCCAGCTCCCCCCGCTGCCGCCGCAGGACGCCGAACGACTGGGGAAGGCCGCCGAACTGGGCATCGCCCCGCCCGCTCCCGGCGGCACCCCGGCGCCGGCGGCCGAGGCCATGGCCCGGGTGGTGCACGACTCCTTCCTCTCCGGCATGGGACTGGCCTTCACCCTCGCCGGGATCGTGGCCGTCCTGGCCGCGGGCGTCGCGCTGTTCACCAAGGGCGGCCAGCATGGCACGGCCCCCTCGGTGCATGTCTGACGCGGCGGAAAGCTGTGGACAACCGGGTGGTTGTGGACAACTCCGTTACCCGTCCCGGTGAAACGGCCGGTCTGCGCTTGGCAGGCCGGCCGGCCCGTGTCGAAGCTGATCGCACAACGACCGACACGGGGGAGAGACCCACATGCGTCACGTACACCGCGCCAACCGCATCCACCTCAACCGCGTCCGCACCCTCGGTGTCCGCGGCCGCAGGGCCCGCCGGGCCGCGCTGGCCGCGGTCCTGGCCGCGGCCGCCGCGGTGCTCACGGCGCTGACGCCGCAGACGGCGGTGTCGGCGGTGTCGGCGGCAGCGCCGGCACCGCGACTGGGGGAGTGCGCGGCCGGGGAGCTGTGCCTGTGGGAGCGTGCGGACTTCAAGGGGCCGCGCCGCACCCATGAACTGGCGGACACCGACATCGAGAGCTGCGTGCCGCTGCCACAGGGCGCCTCGGCCGCCTCGCTCGCCAACCGCACCGGGCGGCCCGTCACGGCCTACCAGAGCGCGGAGTGCGCCGAGACCGGCGAGTTCGACACCTATCCGTCGGGCAGCTGGTCGCCGCGGACGGACTACCGGGTGCGGGCCGTCAAGATCTGGGAGAGCTGACGTGGCCCGCCCCGTCCGTCAGCGCCCCGTCCCCGTTCCCGTACCCACCCGGGCCCGTGAGCCCGCCCCGCAGCTCCGCGACCTCAGCCCGCAGGGCGCGTACCTCGGCCGTCAGCTCCTCGATCGCCGCCGTCTGCTGCCGCTCGACGGCGTCCTCCTCGTCGAACCGGGCGATGAACCAGGCGGCGATGTTGGCGGTGACCACACCGAGCAGAGCGATTCCGGAGAGCATCAGCCCAATGGCCAGCAGCCGGCCCAGGCCGGTGGTCGGCGCCAGGTCGCCGTAGCCCACCGTGGTCATGGTGGTGAAGGACCACCACACGGCGTCACCGAGCGTCCTGATGTTGCCGTCCGGGGAGTTCCGCTCGACCTCCAGCACGGCCAGCGAGCCGAACACCAGCAGTCCCAGGCACGAGCCGGCCACATAGGTGGTCACCCGCACCCGGGAGGCCATCCGGGCCCGCTGCCCCACCAGCAGCAGCGCGGAGACCAGGCGCAGCAGCCGCAGCGGCTGGAGCAGGGGGAGCAGTACCGCCAGCAGCGCGAGCGGCTGGCTGCGCACGAAGGCCCACCGCCGCGGGGCCAGCCGGAGCCGTACCGCGTAGTCCAGTGCGAACGCCGCCCAGACCCCCCACTCCACAGCCCTGCACGCCTCCGGCACCCACGGAGCGAGGTCCGTGCGCACGATCGGCACCGCGTAGGCGACGGCGAAGAGGACCGACAACAGCAGCAGTGGTCCCTGCGTCCGGCGCTCCCAGCGTTCCTTGGCCCGTATGTCCGCCATGCCCGGCATCGTACGGGGGTCCCGGGGTATCCGAAGCCACAGCCGGTCCGACGACCCTGGGAGGGAAGATGACGGGCACGCGGTACTTCGAAGGCAAACGGCGCGGCGGCGGGGATCTCACCGGGGACGAGCGGTCGACGTTCGGTGTCATCGGCGCGGTCTGCGCGGTTCTCGGGCTCTTCGTGATGGGGTTCGTGCTCGGCCCCATCGCGATGGTCTGCGGCTGGCTCGCCATGGGGCGCCGCTGGAACACCCGGTCGAAGGCGGCGGTGGTGGCCGTGGTCCTGGGCGCGCTGGACACCGTCTTCGGCCTGATATGGCTCTTCGCCGCCTCCGGCTCATGGGGGCTGTGGGCGTGACGGCGCGCTGAGTGTGACGTGCCTCGGCCCCGGCCTGGAAGCCGGGGCCGAGGCACGTCACGCGGCAGGTCGGCGGAAACCGCGGCCGGAGCCGCGGCCGGGGATCAGGCGTCCCCGCCCGCCGGGCCCGGGTCGGCGGCGGCCACATCGAGCAGCCGGTACCGGTCGATGGCCTGCTTGAGCACCGAGCGGTCCACCTTCCCCTCCCCGGCCAGCTCGGTGAGCACGCCCAGGACGATCGACTCGGCGTCGATGTGGAAGAAGCGCCGCGCCGCGCCGCGGGTGTCGGCGAAACCGAAACCGTCCGCGCCCAGCGACTGGTAGCGGTTCGGCACCCAGCGGGCGATCTGGTCGGGCACCGAGCGCATCCAGTCCGAGACGGCCAGCACCGGGCCCTCGGTCCCCTGGAGCTTGCGGGTCACGTACGGCACGCCCTGCTCCTCCTCCGGGTGCAGCAGGTTGTGCTCCTCGATCGAGACGGCCTCGCGGCGCAGCTCGTTCCACGAGGTCGCCGACCAGACGTCCGCCCGGACGTCCCAGTCCTCGGCGAGGATGCGCTGTGCCTCCACGGCCCACGGCACCGCCACGCCGGAGGCGAGGATCTGCGCCGGGATCGACCCGGCCTCACCCTGCCGGTACCGGTACAGCCCCTTGACGATGCCCTCGGCGTCCACGCCCTCGGGCTCAGCGGGCTGCCTGATCGGCTCGTTGTAGACGGTCAGGTAGTAGAAGACGTCCTCGGCGTTCTCGCCGTACATGCGCCGCAGGCCGTCCCGCACGATGTGGGCGATCTCGAAGCCGAAGGCCGGGTCGTAGGCGACGCAGGCCGGGTTGGTCGAGGCCAGGAGCTGGGAGTGGCCGTCGGCGTGCTGCAGACCCTCGCCGGTCAGCGTGGTGCGGCCGGCCGTCGCGCCGAGCACGAAGCCGCGCGCGAGCTGGTCGGCCATCTGCCAGAACTGGTCGCCGGTGCGCTGGAACCCGAACATCGAGTAGAAGACGTAGACCGGGATCAGCGGCTCACCGTGGGTGGCGTAGGCCGAGCCCGCGGCGATCAGCGAGGCCGTGCACCCGGCCTCGGAGATGCCGTCGTGCAGCATCTGGCCGTTGGGGGACTCCTTGTACGCCAGCAGCAGCTCGCGGTCCACCGACTCGTAGGTCTGGCCCAGCGGGTTGTAGATCTTGGCCGACGGGAAGAACGAGTCCATTCCGAAGGTGCGGTACTCGTCGGGGGCGATCAGCACGAACCGCTTGCCGATCTCCTTGTCCCGCATCAGGTCCTTCAGCAGCCGCACGAACGCCATCGTGCTGGCGACCTGCTGCTGGCCGGAGCCCTTCTTCACCGTGGCGTAGGTCTTGTCGCCCGGCAGCACCAGCGGCTTGGAGCGGTCCACGCGCCGGGGCGTGAAGCCGTCCAGCTCGCGCCGCCGGTCGTGCATGTACTGGATCTCCTCCGACTCCCGCCCCGGGTGGTAGTAGGGGGGCAGGCCGGACTCCAGCTCCTTGTCGGCGATCGGCAGGTGCAGCCGGTCGCGGAAGCGCTTGAGGTCCTCGACCGTCAGCTTCTTCATCTGGTGGGTGGCGTTGCGGCCCTCGAAGTTCGGGCCGAGCGTCCAGCCCTTGACCGTCTGCGCCAGGATCACCGTCGGCTGGCCCCTGTGCTCCCGGGCCGCCTTGTAGGCCGCGTACACCTTGCGGTGGTCGTGACCGCCGCGTCCCAGGTGCAGGATCTGCTCGTCGGTCATGTTCTCGACCATCTTCCGCAGCCGGTGGTCGCCGCCGAAGAAGTGCTCGCGGATGTACGCGCCGGTCTCGGTGGCGTACGTCTGGAACTGGCCGTCGGGGGTGGTGTTCAGCTTGTTGACCAGCACACCGTCGCGGTCCTGTGCCAGCAGCGGGTCCCAGGAGCGGTCCCAGATGACCTTGATCACGTTCCAGCCGGCGCCGCGGAAGGCCGACTCCAGCTCCTGGATGATCTTGCCGTTGCCGCGTACCGGGCCGTCGAGCCGCTGGAGGTTGCAGTTGACCACGAAGGTCAGGTTGTCCAGGCCCTCGCGGGCGGCCAGGGAGAGCTGCCCCAGGGACTCGGGCTCGTCCATCTCGCCGTCGCCCAGGAAGGCCCACACGTGGCAGTTGGAGGTGTCGGCGATCCCGCGCGCCTGCATGTAGCGGTTCATCCGGGCCTGGTAGATCGCCCCGATCGGACCGAGCCCCATGGAGACGGTCGGGAACTCCCAGAAGTCCGGCATCGACCGCGGGTGCGGGTAGCTGGACAGACCGTCGGGCGCCTTCGACTTCTCCTGGCGGAACCCGTCGAGCTGCGCCTCGGTGAGCCGGTCCAGCATGAAGGCGCGGGCGTAGATGCCGGGGGAGGCGTGGCCCTGGAAGAAGATCTGGTCGCCGCCGTCACCGCCGTCCTTGCCGCGGAAGAAGTGGTTGAAGCCCACGTCGTACAGCGAGGCCGAGGAGGCGAAGGTGGCGATGTGGCCGCCCACCCCGATGCCCGGCCGCTGAGCGCGCGAGACCATCACGGCCGCGTTCCAGCGGGTCGCGTTGAGGATCTTGCGTTCGATCTCCTCGTTGCCGGGGAAGAACGGCTCGTCCTTGGTCGCGATGGTGTTGACGTAGTCCGTGCTGCGCATCTCCGGCACGGCCACACGCTTCTCGCGGGCGCGCTCGATGAGGCGGAGCATCAGGTAGCGGGCACGTTCCCGGCCCCGCTCGTCGACGGCGGCGTCGAGCGAGTCGAGCCATTCCCGGGTCTCCTCGGGATCGAAGTCCGGGACCTGGCTGGGAAGGCCACCAATGATGATCGGGTTGCGATCGGATCCGGAAGCCACGCTGTTCCTTCGCTGTTCGGTCTTGCTCTGCTGGGATGTCGCGCCGTCTCCCATCGTGTACCGCTGGGGCGGATACGTCATCTCTACCGAGGGGTAACCCCACTCCGTGAGACGCCCGGGTGCCCGGGCCGGTGCGGCCGGGGCGTGAGTCGGCCGAACGGCAACCCTACGCCCAAGAGGGCCGCGGTCCACGCACGGCCGTTCGACCCTGGTCTTATTCGCCATTGATTGGGGCAAAATAGGCGTACGGGTGTGCCGTGCGCCACAGCGGTTCAGGTGGTGTGGGGCGACACGTCAACGTTTGGGCGGGATCAGCGGCCGGGTACTTGCGCGATCGGTCCGGCCCGTGTGGACTACGCCCAATGCTCCGCGCGCCCGCGCGGGCACCAGCTACTTTCGAAAGATGACAGGAGGCAATCCGTGAGCGCGACCGCGGACCACGCGGAGGAGCGGACCAACCCCGCCGCGAGGCTGGGTTTCCAGCCCGGGCAGGTGGTCCAGGAGCTCGGTTACGACGACGACGCCGAGCAGGCCCTCCGCGAGGGAATCGAGGCCATCACGGGCCAGGAACTCGTCGACGAGGACTACGACGACATGGCCGACGCCGTGGTGCTGTGGTTCCGCGAGGATGACGGCGACCTGACGGACGCGCTGGTGGACGCCATCACGTTGGTCGAGGACGGTGCCCCGGTGTGGCTGATGACGCCGAAGACCGGGCGGCCCGGGTACGTCGAGCCGAGCGAGATCGGCGAGGCGGCCCAGACCGCCGGCCTGGCCCAGACCAGCACCGTCAACGCCGGCAAGGACTGGACCGGCAACCGCCTGGTCACCCCGAAGACCGCCCGCACCGGCAAGCGGTGACCCACCACTGACCCCTCCCGGCCTCCCGAGGGCCGGGCCGAGCCCCCGTACGGCGCCCGCCGTACGGGGGCTCGGCGCTTTTCGGGGGCCTCGGGGCCCTGCGTAGGGTGGGGGCCGTCACCTACACCGAAGGGAAACGCGTCCATGGCGATCGAGGTGGGCAACAAGGCCCCGGAGTTCGAGCTGAGGAACCAGCACGGCGAGACCGTGCGGCTCGCGGACTTCAAGGGGGAGAAGAACGTCGTCCTGCTCTTCTACCCCTTCGCCTTCACCGGGGTGTGCACCGGCGAGCTGTGCGCCCTGCGCGACGAGCTGCCCCGTTTCGTCAACGACGACGTCCAGCTCCTGGCCGTCTCGTGCGACTCCCCGTTCACGCTGCGCGTCTTCGCGGAGCAGGAGGGGCTCGACTACCCGCTGCTGTCGGACTTCTGGCCGCACGGCGACACCGCGCGCGAGTACGGCGTCTTCGACGAGGAGAAGGGGTGCGCGGTGCGCGGGACCTTCATCATCGACAAGGAGGGCGTGGTGCGCTGGACGGTGGTCAACGCGCTGCCCGACGCACGCGATCTGAACGAGTACGCGAAGGCCCTCGAAAGCCTGTAGAGCCCTGCGAACGCCGGGAACCGATCACTAGGATCGGCTCGTTATCGAACGGCATCCACGCAACGGGGGCACATCGTGCTCCTCATGACCAACCGGGAGGACTCGTGGGAGTCAGCCTCAGCAAGGGCGGCAACGTCTCGCTGACCAAGGAAGCCCCCAACCTGACCGCCGTGATCGTCGGTCTCGGCTGGGACGCCCGCACCACCACGGGCACGGACTTCGACCTGGACGCCAGCGCGCTGCTGACGAACGCCGAGGGGAAGGTCGTCTCCGACCAGCACTTCGTCTTCTTCAACAACCTCACCAGCCCCGACGGCTCCGTGGAGCACACCGGCGACAACCTCACCGGTGAGGGCGAGGGCGACGACGAGGTCATCAAGGTGAACCTCGCGGGGGTGCCCGCGGAGGTCGCCAAGATCGTCTTCCCGGTGTCGATCTACGAGGCCGAGACCCGCCAGCAGAGCTTCGGCCAGGTCCGCAACGCCTACATCCGCGTGGTCAACCAGGCCGACAACAAGGAGCTGGCGCGCTACGACCTGAGCGAGGACGCCTCCACCGAGACCGCCATGGTCTTCGGCGAGCTCTACCGCCACGGCGCGGAGTGGAAATTCCGGGCCATCGGCCAGGGTTATGCCTCAGGGCTGCGCGGCATCGCGCAGGACTTCGGGGTGAACGTCTGAGACCTGTCGGTCACCTCCTGCCGCCGATCGGTTCCACCCGATCCCGGCAGTCTCCGGCGCCGCAGACTTCCGTGTCCGGGAGGTATGCGGCGCCGGGTGTTCCGGGAACACTGGGCGCATCGCATCGGGAGAGGATCAGCAACATGGGCGTCACGCTTGCCAAGGGGGGCAATGTCTCCCTCTCCAAGGCCGCACCGAACCTGACCCAGGTCCAGATCGGTCTGGGCTGGAAGGCCCGCTCCACCACGGGCGCGGACTTCGACCTGGACGCCAGCGCGCTGCTGTGCGCGGGCGGCCGGGTGCTCGGTGACGAGTACTTCGTCTTCTACAACAACCTCAAGAGTCCCGAGGGATCGGTCGAGCACACGGGCGACGAGCTGGTCGGCGGCACGGGCGGGGACGACGAGACGATCCTGGTGGACCTCACCCAGGTGCCCCAGCAGGTCGACAAGGTGGTCTTCGCGGTGTCGATCTACGACGCCGAAACGCGGCGGCAGAGCTTCGGCCAGGTCACCGACGCGTACATCCGCGTGGTGAACCAGTCCGACGGCAACGAGCTGGCGCGCTACGACCTCACCGAGGACGCCTCCTCCGAGACGGCGATGATCTTCGGGGAGCTCTACCGGTACGGGGGCGAGTGGAAGTTCCGGGCCGTCGGCCAGGGGTACGCGTCGGGGCTCCGGGGCATCGCCCTAGACTTCGGAGTAAACGTTTCGTAAAACAGGCCGCGCAGCGGCTCCACCACCCACGGTGTGGGGGGATTCCCACCGAGAGAAGATTGGGTAATCAGTGGTTCTAAGGACATTCGGCTGGTCCTTCGGCGTCACCGCCGCAGGGCTCGTCACCGCCTTCTTGTTCGGGGGGTGGGAGGCGTTCGCCCTGGTGGGGATCCTCTCCATCCTGGAGATCTCGCTGTCCTTCGACAACGCCGTCGTCAACGCCGGCGTGTTGAAGAAGATGAACGAGTTCTGGCAGAAGATCTTCCTCACCATCGGCATCCTCATCGCCGTGTTCGGCATGCGCCTGGTGTTCCCCATCGTGATCGTCTCCGTCTCGGCCCAGCTCGGGCCGATCGAGGCTGTCGACCTGGCGCTCAACGACCAGGAGCGGTACGAGCAGCTGGTCACCGACGCCCACCCGTCGATCGCGGCCTTCGGCGGCATGTTCCTGCTGATGATCTTCCTCAACTTCCTCTTCGACGAGGAACGCGACATCCACTGGCTCAAGGTGATCGAGCGCCCGCTGGCCCGCTTCGGGCAGGTCGAGGGTCTCGCGGTGGTCGTCGCCCTGATCGTCCTGCTGATCTCGGGATCCGTTCTGGGCACCCAAGCCGTGCTCTACGACGGGCACGCCGACGAGTCCGCGACGGTCTACCTCGCGGGCATCGCGGGCCTGCTCACCTATCTCATCGTCAACGGCCTCTCCAGCCACTTCGAGAACAAGATCGAAGAGGACGAGGAGCAGGAGCACGAGGCCGAGGAGGCCGCCCGGCGCGCGGGCAAGCAGGCCCCGGTCGTCCTGCTCGCCGGCAAGGCCGCGTTCTTCATGTTCCTCTACCTGGAGGTCCTGGACGCGTCCTTCTCCTTCGACGGCGTCATCGGCGCCTTCGCCATCACCAACGACCCGGTCGTCATCGCGCTCGGCCTGGGCATCGGCGCGATGTACGTCCGTTCCCTGACCGTCTACCTGGTCCGCCAGGGGACGCTGGACGAGTACCGCTACCTGGAGCACGGCGCCCACTATGCCATCGGCGCCCTGGGCATCCTGCTGCTGATCACCATCAGGTGGCACGTCAACGAGGTCATCACCGGCCTCATCGGCGTCGCGCTGATCGGTACCGCCTTCTGGACCTCCCTGCGGCACAACCGCAGGGACGCCCTGCAGGGCGGGGAGAAGGGCGGAGGCGAGGGCGGCAGCCCGGCGCAGAAGCCGGAAGTGCCCTCGGGCGTGTGACGGCGGCCCGATTGCGGAACGCTCTGTGCGGGGGCGGCCACGAGACGTCTCGTGGCCGCCCCCGCGGCGTGACGCCGCAGACACGGTCATGGCACGGTCATGGGACGGTCCGCTCGGAGTGGGGGTAGGAAGTCATGGTCTCCCTGTGGGAGAACTGGCGCAGTGGCATGCGCAGGGGTCCGAAGTTCGACACGGTCGGCGGCTCGACGACGTACGCGGTCGAGCTGACCAGGCGGCACTCGGCGATCTCGCTCACCCGGCAGGGCGCCGACAGCGGTCATCTGCAGATCAACCTCTCCTGGCGGATGCGCTCGTCCGACTTCGGCGGACGGCCGCGGCGCGGCGGCCTGCTGCGCAACCCGCTCCAGGCGTTCAAGCCCGAGCCGGTGCAGGGGCACACCCAGGGCATGGTGACGGTCGACCTCGACCTGGCCTGCATGTACGAGCTGAAGGACGGCTCCAAGGGCGTCGTCCAGCCGCTCGGCGGACTGCTGGGGGAGATCAACGCACCGCCGTACGTCAAGCTCAGCGGAGACGACCGGTTCGGCGGCTCGTCGGGCGAGACCATCTACGTCAACCTCGACCACAAGGACGAGATCAAGCGGCTGCTGGTCTTCGTCTACATCTACGACGGAACCCCGGCGTTCGACCGCACCCACGCCGTGGTGTCGCTGATCCCCAGCAACGGCCCGCGCATCGAGATCGGCCTCGACGAACGCGCCCCCGAGGCCCGTTCCTGCGCGGTGGTGCTGATCGAGAACGACAGCAAGGGACACCTGGTGGTCCGCCGGGAGGTGCGCTACGTCTACGGCTTCCAGTCGGAGCTCGACCGGCTCTACGGCTGGGGCCTGCAGTGGGGTCGCGGCTACAAGAAGAAGGCGGGCCGGGCGTGACCCGCGGCCGGGCCCGTGCGCTCCCGCGCGGGCCCGGAGCGGCCCGCGCGGGCAGGTGCGCCGGCCGGCGCGGCCAGGCCCTGTCCGGCAGATCCCGCCTGCTCCGCGGTGTCCGGAACGCCCGCTCGCTGCGTTGCCGATCGTCGGCGCGGCACGCTGCGCTCTCCTCCTGCGCCCTGCGATCGCACGCACCGGACACCGCGGAGCCCGCCCTTCGGGCGGACAGCGCTGTTTGCCGGACAGGGCCTAACGGCCCACGAACTGCGGCCCCTGCGGCGGCAGGGTGAAGGCCGGATCGGGCGTGCCGGGCCGGTGGGCCGGGGGCCGGGCCGGCGGCGGTGGCACATGCGGATAGCCGTACGCGGGCTGCGCCGGGGGGACCCCCGTCGCGGGCTGGGGCGCGTGGGGCTGCGGGTAGCCGTAGCCGTGGCCGGGCCCCGGGGGCGGCCCGGCC
>NZ_JBKJFM010000083.1:0-25617 GCF_046614825.1 Streptomyces nanhaiensis | reverse complement strand
CCGGCGACGGTGGCCCCGGGGTCGCTGTTGTGCTCCGCGAGGTCGTCCGAGTGCAGCGGGAGGTTCGGGGTCAGGTACTTCGAGAAGATGTCCTTGGCGGCCTCGGCCTCCCGCTCCGAGCGCTCCCGCTGCCGGGCGGCGTTGACCCGCAGCCGCCTGAGCGCCTCGTCCGCCTGGAGGTAGGTCAGCGGTGTGGGCGCGCCCGACGCCCTGCGGTGGTCGGCCGCCCCGGTGGTGAGCGCCTTCGCGGGCCCGGCGGCCTCCAGGGCGAGCTGCCGCCGCCCCTCCAGTGCGCTGGCCCGCTCGGTCTCGGCGGTGGCGTACCGGCGCAGCAGCGCGGCGTGCTCGGTGCGCAGCCTCTCCAGTTCGGTGCGCTTGCGCCGGAGCGTGTCCTCCGTCTTCCGGCGTATCTCCAGGGATTCCTCCAGCTCGGTCTCCAGCTCGGCCTGGCGTTCCTCGGCCCGCCACTCCGCCGTGGCCTTGGCCGCCCTGACCTCGCCGACCCGCCGGCCGGCCTCCCTGTCCCACCGCCGCAGCAGTACGGCCCCGGTGACGGCCGCCGCGGCGGCCGCCGCGGTCAGGAGGCGCAGCACCACCACGCCGGGATCGACCGTGTCGCCGACCAGCCATGAGGCCGCCGCGCTGACGAGTGCGACGGCCGCCACGGCGGACGGCACGAGCATCCGGTGCAGGGGCGGCGCGTGACGGTGGCGTCCTCGTGGCATGGCCTGGAATTTACCTTGTACGCCGCCTCCCGAGGCACTGTCCGTCCCTCATTCGTTATCGGGGGAGCACCGGTCGTCACGGTCGCGCCCCCGGGCCGGCGGGCACCGGACGGCCCGGGTTCACTCCCGGCGCCGGACCGCCAGCGAGGAGACCACCACGACCACGGTGAGCGCGGCGATGGTGCTGACCACGGCCAACCGCGCCGCCGGGCCCAGGGTGTTGTTGGACTCGTGGGCGAAGTCGTACCAGACCAGCACCGACTGGAAGAGGGCGATCGCCGTGAAGACGAACAGCAGCCGGTTGCGGCGCTCGTCGCGCCGGTACTGCGTCATGTTGCGGTGGAAGTCGAGGATGTCGCGCAGCGACTGGAGCTGGACCTCCAGCACCCCGCGCTCGCGCTCCATCGCCCACCGCTCCATGGCCGCGTCCACCACCACCGCGCCCGCGTTGACGGTGTAGCGGCTCTCCTCCAGCCGCACCATCTCGCGCAGTGCCAGGTCCTTGCTGAGCTTGAGGGAGGCGGTGAACTGCCGGTCCACGTCGGCCACGCGGTCCCAGCGGGTGTCGTTGAGCCGGAGCATCCGGGCCGACACCAGGCGGTTGGCCTCGTCCACCGCTATCCACTCGCTGGTGGCCGCCATCACGCCCTCCAGCACCTCGCTGACCCGGTGCCGGGGCAGGCGGACGAGGGTGGTGAAGCCGTCCCCGAAGCGCAGGTACGCGTCGTCGTGGATCTTGCGCTCCACGCCGTAGACGCGGGTGGCGCCCGGTTCCTGGCCGCGCGGCGGGTCCATCAGGACCCGGTGCCACCACAGCAGCCGGCCGGGGTCCATCTCCGCCCCGTCCACGGGATCGACCAGCCCGGTGGCGAGCATGTGCTCCGAGACGCCCCCCGACCACCGCGCTATGTGCGGGTTGACCCGCTCCACCAGTTCGCGCTCGCGGCGGTGCATCTCCTCCTTGTCCCGCACCTCCACGGTCTGCATGACGTAGCAGTAGCCGCTGGGCTCGAAGCGGCACCACAGCATCCCGGCGCCCTCCAAGTCGACCGTGCCGACGGTCCTCTTGCCGCTGAGCCGCGAGCCGCCGGTGGACATGTGGTAGTCGAACAGCAGCGGGGAGTCCGGCCCCTCGGCCTGGGGCGAGAAGCCCGGCACGGCCTCGGCGACCGCATCCCTCAGCGCCCTGCCGACCTCGCCCCCGAAGGTGTTGGCGCACAGCCGGAACCGCATGAGGAACGGCGCGATGAGTACCACCTGCACGACGACCAGGCCCCCTGTGTCCCCCGCTCACGTCCGGACCGTGCGTACGGCGCCCGGCGCGCGGACTCCTGTGCGGCGCGTACGGCGCGTGCGGCGTGCCCGGCGCGTGCGGCCGGGGCTCACCCGGGCGCGGTGAACAGCGTCCACTCCCCGTGTCCGGCGCGGCCGCCCTCGGCCGTCCATCCCCCGCCCAGCAGCCGGTGCATCCGCTCCGGCGGTACGTACAGCGGTGTCCCCGCGCGGAAGGAGGTGCACCACAGCAACTGGCCGCCGGGCCTCACCACCCGCACGATCTCGGAGGGGTTGAAGACCCCGTTGAGCGACACTACCAAGGGAACACGCCCCGTTCCCAGGGGTAGTGACCGCACGTCGGCGGCCACCCAGCGCACCCCGGGCACGTCCACGCGGCGGCGCAGCATCTCCAGGCTCAGATCGCAGGCGACCACCGACGGCACGGCGCCGGCGACCGCCGCCGTGGCCTCGCCGGTGCCGCAGCAGATCTCCACGGCCCACTCGGCGGGGCGGACACGGCGCAGCCCCTCACGGACCGGGAGGTCGTATCCGCGCTGCTCGTCGGTCCATTCCCGCCACTCCTCGGCCATCCGGTCGTAGGAGGCGCGCAGGCCCTGCCAGGCGGCCCGGTCTCCCGGGTCCTCCAGCAGTCGCTCCTGGAAGCGGCGGCTGGGGTGGGCGTCGGCCTTCAGATCCGGTGGTTCCAGGATGTCCTCCACGTAGGGACCATAACCGGGGGCGCGCGCCGTTGGACAGGTGGCGCCCTCCGTACCGGTTCACGCCTCCGGGGGCGGAAGCGCCCTCAGGCCCGCGCCCTCTGCCGCCCGCACCACCGAGGCGAGCAGCGCCTCCCCTCCCCTGGCGGCCGCGATCTGGAGCCCGGCCGGGCAGCCGTCGCCGGTGAAACCCGCCGGGACGCTGGCCGCCGGATGGCCGCTGAGGTTGAAGGTCCAGGTCAGTGCCGTGCTGTACCGGCCGCCCGGACCGTCGTGGCCGTGGGGCCGGTTGGGGGTGGCCGGGGTCAGCAGCAGCCGGGCGCCGCCGAGGAGCGCGTCGAGGCGCGCACCGCTCTCCGCCCGCGTCCGCTCCGCCGCCTCCCGGTCCCCGCCGTGGCCGCGCAGGGCGAGCCACGCCGGCCCGGGGTCCGGCAGTACGGCCTCCGCCGCCGGGGGCTCCAGGCGTACGGCGCCCGCCGCGGCCAGCCGTTCCGCCGCCGCCCTCGCCACCCGGACGACCTCCGGGTCGCTCCGCGCGAATCCCAGGTCCGGCGACCACACCGCCGCCACCGGCGCGCCGGCCCTCTCCCCGGCGCCGTCGCCCGAGCCCCGGACACGCACACCGGGCACGCACTCCAGCCATGCCGCGAGGTCCGCGGCGCACCGGACGAGGACACCGGGCGCGGTCAGGCCCGAGCGGTCCGCCGAGGGCAGCAGCCCGTTGGTCGTCTTCAGCCCGAGCACCCCGCACCACGCCGCCGGGATGCGCACCGAGCCGGCGCCGTCGGCCCCGGTGGCCATCGGCACCATCCCGGCCGCTACCGCCACCGCCGAACCGGCGGACGACCCCCCGGGCGACCGGTCCCGGCGCCAGGGGTTGACGGTGCGGCCCCCGGCGCCCAGGCCCCAGGTCCGCCACCGCGTGCCGGGCCCGGGTACGGAGGTCGCCCCGACCGGTACGCATCCGGCCGCCAGCAGCCGCCGGACCGGCTCGGCCGGTGTCCCGTCCGGGCCTCCCGCCCCCGCCTTCACACCGATCGGCACTCCCGCCAGCGGCAGCCGCTCACCCGCCGCGACCCTGCGGTCCACCTCGGCCGCCCGGGCCCGCGCCCCGCCGGCCCACACCTCCCGGAAGGCGCACAGCGCCGGTTCCAGCCGGGCGATACGCCCCAGGGCCGCCTCGACCACCTCGGCGGCGGACGTCTCACCCCGCGCCACCGCACCGGCGATCGCCAACGCCGGCAGTTCGGCGTACACGCCCTCGTCCATCACCGGTCCGTCACCGCTCCGTCGCTCCGTCCCCCGGCCCGGGCCCCGGTCCGGGCCCCGGTGCCGGGTTCCCGGGTCTCCCGGAGCCCTCAGGCCGCCGCGGCGGCCGGGGGCGGGGGCTCCTCGTCGTCCTCCGGGAGCCTGCACACCCGCTGCAGGAAGACGGCGGCCGCCACCACCGCCGCGCCCGCCAGCACCGACAGGCCCGCGTAGACCGCCTGGTCCCGGCGGGCGGGCACGTCCATGGCGCCGAGGAGCAGATAGAGGCCGACGCCGCCGTACGCGCCCGCGGCCAGGGCGGCCACCAGCGCGCTGGCCTGCCCCAGGACGACGGCGCGGGCGGCCATCATCGGCTCCACGCCCTTGGCGCCGGGCCGCCGCTCGCGCTGGGCGCGCAGCCGGGCGCGGATCGACAGCGCGGTGGCGGTCAGGACCGTGGCGATCACCGCCAGCACGATCGGGGCCGTGACGGGCACGGCGGGCAGGGTGCCCAGCGCGTCCCACATCCGGGCCCCTGCCCAGGACAGCACCAGCGCGAGCGCGAAGATGCCGGCCAGTGTCCTGATACGTAGCTCCCTCACGGGACTCCCCACGTCACTCGGCGCGCCCTGGGGCGGCACCGCCCAAACAGCATCGTCGAAACCGCGTCGAAACCGCGTCGAAGCCGGGTCGAAGCCGTCGGGGAACCTTGCCCGTACGGCGCCGCCCACACTCCCGGGGCCCGGATCCGCCGGGCCCGGCCGCGCCGCGGCCGGTCACTCCGGCAGGCTCAGTTCCAGGTCCTCCCGGCGCACCACGCCCTCCCGGCCCACGGCGCCGAGGAGGTCCGCCACCGGGCCGTGCCCGGGGACCTCCGCCCCGGGATCCACATCGTGCCAGGGCGCCAGGACGAAGGCGCGCTCGTGGCACCGGGGGTGGGGCAGGGTCAGCTCCGGGTCGTCGGAGACGACGTCCTGGTACGCCACGATGTCCACGTCGATCGTCCGCGGGCCCCAGCGCTCGTCGCGGACCCGTGCGTAGGCCTCCTCGATGGCGTGGGCCCGCTCCAGCAGCGAACCGGGCGGCAGTGTGGTCCTGAGCAGGACGACGGCGTTGAGGTAGGAGGGCTGGCTGCCCGGCTCCACCCCCCACGGCTCGGTCTCGTACACCGGTGAGACGGCCTTGACCCGCACCCCCGGGGTCTCCTCCAGCGCGTCGATCGCCCCCTGGAGCGTCTCCATGCGGTTGCCCAGGTTGCTCCCGAGCGCCACGACGGCGCGCTTGGGGTTGTGCAGGGTCACATCGGCCGCGTCCACCTGGTGCACCACCGAGGCGGGCACCGGCTGTACGGTCGGGTCGCTGTTCGGCGTCATACGCGGCTCCGCTTGATGGTGATGGTCACGTCGTCGAACGGGACGGTGACGGGGGCCTCGGGCTTGTGGACGGTGACCTCCACCTCGCGCACCGCGTCGTGCGTCAGGCACTGGTCGGCGATCCGCTGGGCGAGGGTCTCGATCAGGTCGACAGGCTCGCCCCCGACGATCGCGGCGACCTCCTCGGCGACGATGCCGTAGTGCACCGTCCTGGCGAGGTCGTCCCCGGCGGCCGCGGGGCGGGTGTCCAGGCCCATCGCCAGGTCCACCACGAAGGTCTGTCCCTGCTCCCGTTCCCGCTCGAACACCCCGTGATGCCCGCGGATCCTCAGTCCGCGCAACGCGACACGGTCCACGCGCTCTCACTCCCGTCGGTCGTACGGATGCGGCGGCGGGCCGGTGGCCTCCGCGCCCCGCGCCCTCGTGTCCGGTGGGACCGGTGCCGGCCTTCAGCCGGCACCGGTCCCACCGGACACGAGGCCACTCTCTCAGACCGGCGCTCAGAGCAGGGTCCCGCCCTCGCCGCCGACGCCGTCGATGCCCTCGTCCCCGCCGGCCTCGTCGTCCTCTTCCTCCTCCACGAGGACCGGGGAGCCGTGGTGGGCCCACACCCGCCACCGGCCGTCCTCCGTCCTGCGGAAGACGTTGGTGGCGACCACCAGGCCGCCGACCAGGGGGCCGGCCGAGCCGTCCTCCTCGGCGGGACCGCCGCTGAGGATGTTCTCGGTGCAGGTCACCAGGGCGGTGTCCCCCGCCACGGAGACCTCGACGTCGGTCAGGAAGAACTGGATGTACTCGGTGTTGGCCATGATCAGCGCGTACGAGCGCAGCACCTCGTCGCGTCCGGTGAGCACCGGCCAGCCCGGGTGCACGACACTGATCTCACCGCCGAGCCAGCTGTCGGCCAGGGCGTCCAGGTCGCCGCGCTCCACCGCGTCGTACAGCGCGGCGTTGGCCGCCTCCACGGCCTCGACGTCCGTACGGGCCTCTCCGCTCACCTGGCTCCCTCCAGGGCCCGGGCCACCCGGACCGCGTCCGCGCTCGCCCGCACCTCGTGCACCCGTACCGCCCAGGCGCCCTCGCGCGCCACGAGCGCCGAGACCGCGGCGGTGGCCGCGTCCCGTTCCCGGGCGGGCGGCGCCTCGCCGCCGTCGCCCGCCAGCACCCGGCCCAGGAAGCGCTTCCGGGAGGCCGCGACCAGCACCGGCCGCCCCAGCTCCCGGCGCAGCCGGGCGGTGGCGTCCACCAGGGCCAGGTCGTGGGCGGCCTGCTTGGCGAAGCCCAGCCCGGGATCCACCACGATCCGCTCCGGGGCGATCCCGCCGGCCACCGCCTGTTCCAGGGCGGCGCGCAGCTCGCCGACAACCTCGGCGACGGTGTCGGTGTAGACGGCCCGGTCGTTCATGTCGATGCTCTGGCCGCGCCAGTGCATCACCACGTACGGCACCCCGGCGGCGGCGACCACCGGGATCATGCGCGGATCCGCGCGCCCGCCGCTGACGTCGTTGACCAGCCGGGCGCCGGCCTCCACCGCACGCTCGGCGACGGACGCCCGCATGGTGTCCACGCTGATCACCGCGCCCTCGCGGGCCAGTTCGCGGACCACCGGGATCACCCGGCGCAGCTCCTCGGCCTCGTCCACGCGGGTCGCGCCGGGCCGGGTGGACTCACCGCCCACGTCGACCAGGTCGGCGCCCTCGGCGATCAGGGCCAGACCGCGCTTGACCGCGGCCCCGGCGTCGAACCAGCGGCCTCCGTCGGAGAAGGAGTCCGGCGTGACGTTGACCACGCCCATGACCGCGCACCGGTCCCATGCCGGCAGTCCGGCCACTTCCCCGCGGGGGACGCGCAAGGTACTCATGCGGTCCAGCGTAGGCGTTCCGGGCGCGCCCACCCGCCGACGCCCCGTCGGGCGGCGCGCGGTCAGCGGGCCATGATCAGGCTCATCGCCTCGGCGCGCGTGGCGGAGTCGCGGAGCTGGCCGCGGACCGCGGAGGTGATGGTCTTGGCCCCGGGCTTGCGGACGCCGCGGACCGTCATGCACATGTGCTCGCACTCGATCACGACGATCACGCCGCGCGCCTCCAGGATCTCCATCAGCGAGTCCGCGATCTGCGTCGTCAGGCGCTCCTGGACCTGGGGGCGGCGGGCGAAGACCTCCACCAGCCGGGCGAGCTTCGACAGTCCGGTGATCTTGCCGGAGTCGGCCGGGATGTAGCCGACGTGCGCCACTCCGTGGAAGGGCAGCAGGTGGTGCTCGCAGGAGGACAGCAGCTCGATGTCCTTGACCAGGACCATCTCGTCGTGGCCGAGGTCGAAGGTGGTGGTCAGGACGTCCTCCGGCCGCTGCCGCAGGCCCGCGAATATCTCCCGGTAGGCCCGGGCCACCCGGGCCGGGGTCTCGCGCAGGCCTTCGCGGTCGGGGTCCTCGCCGACCGCGAGGAGCAGCTCCCGTATGGCGTTCTCGGCGCGCTTCTCGTCGAACTCTCCGACGGAGCCCTCGCCCTCCAGCGTCACCGGGTCGATCATGTGGTCCTCTTTCTCGATTGCGGGTGGCGAAAAGCCGCGCCCCTCCGGTAGTCAACCGGAGGGGCGCGGCGGGCATTCCTCGGGGCCTCGCCGCCGGCCCGGGGGCCGGCGCCTGGGAGCCGCGGTCAGCTCTCCGGCCGGGGCTCGTCGGACGGCAGACGGGTCTCCTTGGAGAGCGCCGTGTCCGTCGGACCGATCTCCTTGCCCTTCTCCTGGCCCGGCTGCGTGCCGTTGGTCAGGGCCAGCTCCTTGGGGGTGGAGACCGGCGGGCGGGTGGAGGGCATCCGGCGCGCGGAGCCCGTCCAGGCCGGGCGCGGCGGGCGCTTGACGATCGGGCGGAAGATCTCTGCGATCTCCTCCTTGCCGAGGGTCTCCTTCTCCAGGAGGGCCAGCACCAGGTTGTCCAGGACGTCCCGGTTCTCGACGAGGATCTCCCACGCCTCGTTGTGGGCGGTCTCGATCAGCTTCTTGACCTCCTCGTCCACCAGCCCGGCGACCTCCTCGGAGTAGTCGCGCTGGTGGCCCATCTCCTTGCCCAGGAAGGGCTCGGAGTTGTCGGAGCCGAACTTGATCGCACCCAGCCGCTCGGTCATGCCGTACTGCGTGACCATGGCGCGGGCCGTGGCGGTCGCCTTCTCGATGTCGTTGGCGGCGCCGGTGGTCGGGTCGTGGAAGACCAGTTCCTCGGCCGCGCGCCCGCCCAGCATGTACGCGAGCTGGTCGAGCATCTCGTTGCGCGTCGTGGAGTACTTGTCCTCGTCGGGCAGGACCATCGTGTAGCCCAGCGCCCGGCCGCGGGAGAGGATGGTGATCTTGTGGACGGGGTCGGAGTTCGGTGAGGCCGCCGCGACCAGGGCGTGACCGCCCTCGTGGTACGCGGTGATCTTCTTCTCCTTGTCGCTCATGATCCGGGTCCGCTTCTGCGGTCCGGCCACGACGCGGTCGATCGCCTCGTCCAGGAAGTGGTTGTCGATCAGCTTCTTGTCGCTGCGTGCGGTGAGCAGCGCCGCCTCGTTGAGCACGTTGGACAGGTCGGCGCCGGTGAAGCCGGGGGTACGGCGGGCGACGGCGGACAGGTCCACGTCGGGCTCCATCGGCTTGCCCTTGGCGTGCACCTTGAGGATCTCCAGGCGGCCCTGCATGTCGGGGCGGTCCACGGCGATCTGCCGGTCGAAACGGCCCGGGCGCAGCAGTGCCGGGTCGAGGATGTCCGGGCGGTTGGTGGCGGCGATCAGGATGACGCCGCCCTTGACGTCGAAGCCGTCCATCTCGACCAGGAGCTGGTTCAGCGTCTGCTCGCGCTCGTCGTGGCCGCCGCCCATGCCGGCGCCGCGGTGCCGGCCGACGGCGTCGATCTCGTCGACGAAGACGATCGCCGGGGCGTTCGCCTTGGCCTGCTCGAACAGGTCGCGCACGCGCGAGGCGCCGACGCCGACGAACATCTCGACGAAGTCGGAGCCGGAGATCGAGTAGAACGGGACGCCCGCCTCGCCCGCGACGGCGCGCGCGAGCAGCGTCTTGCCGGTGCCGGGCGGGCCGTAGAGCAGCACGCCCTTGGGGATCTTCGCGCCGACGGCCTGGAACTTGGCGGGCTCCTGGAGGAACTCCTTGATCTCGTGGAGCTCCTCGACCGCCTCGTCCGAGCCGGCGACGTCCGCGAAGGTCGTCTTGGGGGTGTCCTTGGTGATCAGCTTCGCCTTGGACTTCCCGAAGTTCATCACCCGGGAGCCGCCGCCCTGCATCTGGTTCATCAGGAACAGGAAGACGATCACGATCAGTACGAACGGCAGCAGCGTGAGCAGCATCCCGAGGAACGGGTTCTGCTTCTGCGGCGAGACGGTGTAACCGTCCTCGATCTGCCCGTCCTGGTACTTGGACTGCAACTGCTTGGCCAGGTCGACGCCCTGGTCGCCGATGTAGCTGGCCTTGATCTTGTCGCTGCCCTCGATCTTCGTGCCCTCGGCGAGCTCGACCTTGACGGTCTGCTCGTCGCCGGTCGTCAGCTCGGCGGACCTGACCTTGTTCTCGTTGATCGCCTGCACGACCTGGCCGGTGTCCACCGTCTTGTAGCCGCCGGACGAGCCGACGACGTTCATCAACACGACCACGGCGAGGGCGGCCAGCACGATCCACATGACGGGACCACGGAAGTAGCGCTTCACGTCCATCCACACGGGGCGGCGCGCGCCCCGTCCCTCCTGCCACAGTGAGGCACCGCGACCCCGGGTGAGGTCGCCTGTGCGTACGGTGTATTACTCCGGCTTGCTCGGCCTACGAACAGATTGCCTCAACAGACCGACCTTCGGACGGTACCCCAGGATCACGGCCCGAAGCACCGCCGAGGCGGGCGCCGCCGGCGGACGGCTGGGTGTCCCGTCCGTCCTTTCCAACGCCGGGAGGTCCCCCGAACGTTCCCGTGCGGCGCCCCGGGCCCGCCCGGGACCGTCAGCCTCCGTAGACGTGCGGCGCCAGCGTTCCGACGAACGGCAGGTTGCGGTACTTCTCCGCGTAGTCCAGGCCGTAGCCGACGACGAACTCGTTGGGGATGTCGAAGCCGACCCACTTCACGTCGATCGCCACCTTCGCCGCGTCCGGCTTGCGCAGCAGGGTGCAGACGTTCAGCGAGGCGGGCTCGCGCGAGCCGAGGTTCGACAGCAGCCAGGACAGCGTCAGGCCGGAGTCGATGATGTCCTCGACGATCAGGACGTGCCGCCCCTTGATGTCGGTGTCCAGGTCCTTGAGGATCCGGACCACACCGGAGGACTGGGTGCCCGCGCCGTAGGACGACACCGCCATCCAGTCCATGGTGACCGGCGAGGACAGGGCCCGGGCGAGGTCCGCCATGACCATCACCGCGCCCTTGAGGACCCCGACCAGGAGCAGGTCCTCGCCCTCGTACTCCGCGTCGATCGCCTCCGCCAGCTCGGCCAGCTTCGCGTCGATCTCTTCCTTGGTGATGAGCACCGACTTGAGGTCGGCGCCCATGTCCTTGTCGTCCACCCTGCTGCTCTCGGTCGGGGATCACACTTGCCGGATGACCAGTGTGCCACCCTGCCGCAGGGCGGCCACCCGGCCGGGCAGGCTGATGGCCCGCTGGCCGCGCCAGTCGGTGAGCAGCCGGTCCACCTCCTCGATGTGACGGGCGAACAGCGAGCCCGCCGGGGAGCCGGCCGCGACCGCCACGCGGCGCAGCACACGCCGGCGGACGGCGGGCGGCAGAGCGCCGAGCCGGGCGACGTCCAGGGCTGATCCGGACCCCTCTGTGAGATCCGCGACATCCGCGACATCCGCGGTATCACCGGCCCCGCCGGCCCCGCCGCTTCCACCGCCCGCGTCCGCCCGGGACGGCGGGAGCTCGGCGCGGACCTCCCGCTCGGCCTCGCGGGCCCAGGCGTCGAGGGCGTCGGCGTCGTCGCGCGAGAGCTGCGCGGTGCGGGCCAGCGCCTCGACCACGCCCTTGCCGAGCGCCTTCTCCAGGGCGGGCAGGGCGTCGTGGCGCACCCGGGAGCGGGTGAACGCGGGATCGGCGTTGTGCGGGTCGTCCCAGACCGGCAGCGACTGCACCATGCACGCCTTGCGGGTGGTCTGCCGGTCCACGGCGAGGAACGGCCGCAGATAGCGGTGCCGGACGTCCCGGCGCCCGGCCGGCGAGCCGGAGACGGCGGCCATCCCGGACAGGGAGCGGGTGCCGGAGCCCCGGGCCAGACCGAGCAGGACCGTCTCAGCCTGGTCGTCGCGGGTGTGCCCGAGGAGGACCGCGGCGGCGCCGAGGCGGTCGGCGGCCTCGTCGAGGGCGGTGTAGCGGGCGGTGCGGGCGGCGGCCTCGGGGCCTCCGCCGCGGCCGACCGCCACGGTGAGGGCCTCGGCCGGTTCGAGGGAGAGCTCGGTGAGGCGGGAGACGACCTCCCGGGCCCGGTCGTCGGAGCCGGGCTGGAGGCCGTGGTCGACGGTGAGGCCCCCGGCCCGCAGACCCAGGCGGGGCGCTTCGAAGGCCAGGGCGGAGGCGAGCGCCATCGAGTCGGCGCCGCCGGAGCAGGCGACGAGCACGAGCGGAGGGCGCCGGTGCGGGGTCAGGGGGCCGGGAGAGCCGGGGGAACCGCCGGGGGCGCCCTGGAGCACGTCACGGAGTGTGCGGCGAACCGCCAGGCGTATCGCGGCGACCGCGGGGTGGGGACCCATGTCCGTTCACTTCCTCGGGGAGTCGTGGCCGCGCAGTCGATGACTACGCTGAGTGCGTCGATGGTGACAGAGAAGTGCTGTATCCCTGAGCATCGCACGCGCGCCCGTCGCCGACGGTCCCTCGCAAGAGTGATTGTCCCGGCGTTCGGCGGTCATCAGTCCGCTTTCCGGTGCACCCTCGCGATCCACTCCGCCGGATCGGCGATCTCGGCCTTGGTGGGCAGCGTGTTGGGGGACGTCCACACGCGGTTGAAGCCGTCCATCCCGGCCTCCTCCACCACCGCCCGCACGAACCGCTCGCCGTCGCGGTACTGGCGCAGCTTGGCGTCGAGCCCCAGCAGCCTGCGCAGCGCCTGGTCGAGGCGGCCGGCGCCGGCCGCGCGGCGCTTCTGGAACTTCTCACGGATCTCGGCGACCGACGGGACCACCTGGGGCCCGACGCCGTCCATCACGTAGTCCGCGTGCCCCTCCAGCAGCGACATCACGGCGGTGATGCGGCCGAGGACCTCGCGCTGCGCCGGGGTCTGCACCAGCTCGACGAAGCTGTGCCCCCCGTCCCGCTCCCCGTCGTCCCCGGGCTCCGGGCCGCCGCCCCCGGCCAGCGACTGGAACGCCTCGCGCAGCCGCTCCAGCAGCGCGGAGGGCTCTATGTCGGTCTCCCCGAGGAAGGCGTGGATCTCCCCCTCGATGTGGTCCCGCAGCCACGGAACGGCGGAGAACTGGGTGCGGTGGGTCTCCTCGTGCAGGCACACCCACAGCCGGAAGTCGTGCGGGTCGACGTCCAGCTCGCGCTCGATGTGCACGATGTTCGGCGCGACCAGCAGCAGCCGCCCGCCGCCCTCGCCCGGGGCGCCCGGCAGGTCGCGGGTGGGCGGTGCGAAGGTCTCGTACTGGCCCAGGACGCGCGAGGCCATGAACGACAGCAGCATCCCGACCTCGACGCCGGTCACCTTGCCGCCGACCGCGCCGAGCACCGCGTTGCCGGGGCCGCCGCCGCGCCGCGCCCGCATCTTGCCCAGCAGGGGCGACAGCAGCTCGCGGAAACCGGCCACGTTGGCCCGGATCCAGCCGGGCCGGTCCACGACGAGCACGGGGGTGTCCGCGGCGGCGTCGGGCGTCATCCGCGTGAAGCCGCGTACGTGCGCCTCGGCCGCCGAGGCGTGCCGCCGCAGTTCGGCCACGGCCTCCCGCGCCTCCTCGCGGCTCACTTCGGGCCCGGGCTTCACGAGCCGGGTCGCGGTCGCCACCGCGAGATTCCAGTCGACCATCTCCACACCACCGAGGCTCGTCATGACTTCACCGTACGTGCCGGTGCCCCCGAACGGGAGCGGACCGCCCCCGCGGGCAAGGGTGCCCACGGGGCGGCGGGTCACGCCCGGACCGGACGGCGGGGCCGGGGCCGCTGACCGGCCGGCGGTCCCCCGCGGCCCCGCCGGCCGGTCAGCGGCAGCCGCAGCCGGCCAGGACGGCGGCGAGCCGGTCCAGGGCCTCGTGGGCGCCCTGGCGGTCGGTGGTGCCCGACGCCGTGAACGCGAAGGCCAGGAGTCTGCCGTCGGCGTCCACGACCGTGCCCGCCAGGGTGTTGACCCCGGTCAGCGTGCCGGTCTTGGCGCGGACCAGGCCCGCGCCGGTGCGGGTCGCCTCGTCGTCGTAGCGACCGCCGAGCGTGCCGCTGAAGCGGGCCACGGGCAGCCCCGTCAGCACGGGCCGCAGCTCGGGGCGGGCGGGGTCGGCGGCGAGGGCCAGCAGCCTGGTCAGCAGGCCGGCGGAGATCCTGCCGCTCCGGTCGAGCCCGCTGCCGTCGGCGAAGCGGGCGCCCTCCAGCGGCAGCGCCCCGCCGTATCCGGCGAGCTGCGCGCGCACCGCGCGTCCGGCGCCGGCGAAGCTCGCGGGCTCGCCGCGCGCGACGGCGGTCTGCCGGAAGAGGGCCTCGGCGATGTCGTTGTCGCTGTGGAGCAGCATCCGCTCGACCAGTTCCCCCAGCGGCGCGGAGCGGTGCACCGCCAGTTCCTCGGCGCCCTTCGGGGCCTTGCGGGCGCGCTCGGGGTGCCCGGAGTGCCCGATGTCGACGCCTCGCTCGCGCAGGCGGTCGGCGAAGACCTCGGCGGCGTCCCGGGCCGGGTCGTCCGAGCGGGGGGCGGGCCCGCGGGTGCTGTCGTCGAGGCGGCCCTCGTTCAACATCAGCGCGCTGACCGGCGCGATGTTCTCGTTCGGCCCGATGGGATGGCGGGCGGGGCCGGAGTAGAGCGAGGTGTCGTGGGCCAGCTCGATCCGCTTCGCGCCGCGTTCCGCCAGTTCCCGGGCGGTGGCGTCGGCCAGCCTCCGCAGGGCGGCGGGGGTGACCGTGGGGTCGCCGCCGCCGACCAGGAAGACCCGCTCGCCCTTCGCGTCCCACACCGCCCGGGTGGGGATGCGGTGGTCCGGTCCGAGGGCCGACAGCGCGGCGACCGCCGTGGCGACCTTGACGGTGGAGGCGGGTACGACGTCCCGGCCGGCCCTGGCCCCGTACAGCTCCCGCCCGGTGGCCACGTCCAGCACCGAGGCGGTGCGGAGCGTGCCCAGGGCGCCGTCCTCCAGCAGCGGATGGAGGGCGTCGGCGAGCGCGGCGGGCGCGGGGGCGGGGGCCTCGCCCGGGTTCGGCGCGTCCTTCCCGCCCCGGCCGCCCCGGTCGTCCCCGTCCTCTCCGTCGTCCCCTCCCCCGCCGGCGGGGGAGGGGCCCAGCGCGGTGAGCACCTCGGCGGCGCTGGGCGCCGGGGCGGGGCCGCCGGGGAGGCCCGCTCCGATGTGCTCCGCGCCACTGCGGCGGTCCCAGTGGGCGGCGCGGGCCCGCTCGGCCGTACGCTGGCCGGAGTCCCAGGGTCCGGCGACGGCCACAGCCGTCACCGCGACCGCGAGTCCGGCGGCGGCGGAACCGGCCACCACCCGCCATGTGTCCCGCACCTCGGACCAGCCCCTTTCGCGACCACACGCCTGCGTGAGGGACACTTAACCACCACATCGCCGCTCTCCGGGGGAAGCCCCCGGGCCACTGACGAGTGCTGAAGCATACGGAGGAGTCTCCCTTGGAGTTCGACGTCGTCATCGAGATCCCGAAGGGTTCGCGGAACAAGTACGAGGTGGACCACGAGACCGGTCGCATCCGGCTCGACCGGCACCTGTTCACCTCCACCGTGTACCCGGCCGACTACGGCTTCGTCGACAACACCCTGGGTGAGGACGGAGACCCGCTGGACGCGCTGGTGCTGCTGGAGGAGCCGACCTTCCCCGGCTGCATCATCAAGTGCCGGGCGATCGGCATGTTCCGCATGACGGACGAGGCCGGCGGCGACGACAAGCTGCTGTGCGTGCCCGCGTCCGACCCGCGCATGGAGCACCTGCGCGACATCCACCACGTGAGCGAGTTCGACCGGCTGGAGATCCAGCACTTCTTCGAGGTCTACAAGGACCTGGAGCCCGGCAAGTCGGTCGAGGGCGCGGACTGGGTCGGCCGGGCCGACGCCGAGGCCGAGGTCGAGGCCTCGATCAAGCGCCTGGAGGCGTCGGGCGGCGGCCACCACTGAGCCGCCGGCGCCGAGCCACCGGCACTGAGCCGCCGGTACCGGGCCGCCGAGCCCTCCGGGCCCGCCCTCCCGCGGGCCCGGCCCGACGTGCCCCGGGACGCACACGGCCACCGCGCCGCGTACGCCCCGGGGCACGTCCCGTTCCGGGGCGCGTCCCCGGGGCGTACGCGTCCCGGGAACGCGCCCCGGAGCCGGGTCAGAAGCCGCGGGTGCGCTTGGCCGCGCGCCGCCCCGGCAGCGGGCTCTCCTGCCCCGGCGTCTTGATGAACAGACGGGCCAGCTCGTTCCCCAGGTTGACGCCGATCGCGATCGCCAGCGCCAGGGCCGCGGCCCGCGACAGGTTCGGCAGGCCGTGGTCCAGGTCGCCCTGGGCGATGCCGATCAGCCCGAAGTAGATGGCGCTACCGGGCAGCAGCGGGCCGATCGCCGCCGTGATGTACGGCAGCGCCGAGACGAACTGGTAGCGCGACATCAGCTGCCCGAACAGGCCCACCAGGCCCGCCGCGGCCGCGGTCGCCGCGACGGGGTCGATACCGCCGGTGTCGGCCATCGCGCCGTACACCAGCCAGGCGACGCCGCCGTTGAGCGTGGCGAGCAGCACGGTGGAGCGCTCCTGCTGGAGGAGGACGCAGAAGGTCAGGGCCAGCAGCATCGCCGCCAGGAGCTGGAGCAGCGGCCGGCTGCGGATGTCCAGGCCCTCCGGGTCGAACTGGGCTCCCATCTCGGCGCCGATGTAGAGCACCAGCAGCACACCGCAGACGATGCCGACGACCAGGTAGACGACCTCCAGCAGGCGGGCCGAGGCCGTGATGTAGAAGCCGGTCAGCCCGTCGTGCACGGCGGCCACCAGCGCTCTACCGGGGATCAGCGGGAACAGGCCGCCGGTGACGACCGCGGAGGCCCTGATGGCCAGGCCGAGGTCCGCGGCGAACAGCTGGACCAGCACCCCCAGCACCGCGGGCGGCATCGCCGCGGCCACGAACTGGTAGAACTCCGGCATCCCGCGCTGGGAGAAGAACCAGGCGAGCCGGTCGCCGAGCATCGCGCCGAGCGCGGCCAGGAGGAAGACCACCCAGCCACCGCCCACCAGGGTGGACGCCGCACCCGCCAGCAGGCCGCTGGCGACGGTGAGCGCGCCCTTGGAGTACGGGTGGCGGTTGCGGCGGATCTCGGCGAGGCGGCCGTACGCCTCCTCCAGCGTCACGTCGCCGTCGGTGATGTCGGCCACCAGGCGGTAGACCGCCGACAGCCGGTTGTAGTCGGTGCCGCGGCGGCGGACCGTGCGGCTCAGCGAGACCGGGTCGTCCACCAGCGACGGCTGGTAGGTGATCGTCAGCAGGGTGAAGGTGACCGTCGGCTCGCAGCGGTCCAGCCCGTACGCGTGGGCCACCCCGAACATCGCCGCCTCGACGTCCTCGGCTCCCTCGCCGCCGGCGAGCAGCAGCTCGCCGATGCGCAGGGTCAGGTCGAGTACGCGCGGCGCCGACGGCCCGGTGTCGGTGTCCTCCTCGTCGGTGCGCCGGGGGCGCTCGGGCACCGGCCGCTCACCCAGCGGCATCCGGACCATGGTGCGCATCCGGTCCTGCCAGGGCGCGCCCGGCCGTACCAGGTTGTCGATCACCGGGATGCCGTCGGGCGGGGTGAAGGCGGACCCGTGCTCGGGGGGCGCCGTCCTGCGCACGCCCTCGGGTACGGCGAACTCGGAGGTGGGGTGCTCGTCCTCCGGCGGCAACGCGGGAGGCCTCAGCCCCTCGGGCACGGCGAACTCCGAGGTGGGGTGCTCGTCCTCGGAGTGCGGGGACGACAGCGGTACGCCGGAGGGCGGGGCGAAGGCGCTGTGGATGTCGTCCGGTGCGGACCTGCGGTCCTCCGGGCGGACGGTCTCGGTCACCGTGCTGTTCCTCGTGGTCTCCGGGGCCAAACTCGCCGCTCCTCACCCTCCAGTCGTCTTCTCGCACGGACCTCGGATTTCCCGGTCACGGCGGGAGATGTCCGTTCCCCCCAGCGAGGATACGGCCGGGCGCCCTGCCGGGAGGGGACGTGGAGGTGTCCGTCCGGTGTGAGATGCGTTGCAGCCGCCGGGGTCCCGGCGGCAGGACCCGCCCTCACCCGGAGGGGCGGTCGTGCGGACGCTCGGCGCGGGGTGTGTCCGCGTCCGCGGGCAGCACCTCCACCGACCGCTCGCCCTCGCCCGCCATCACGTAAGCGCCGCTCTCCAGGCGCTCGATCAGGCCCCGGGTCCACTCCGCTCCGCTGGCGGCGCTGTGCAGCCACAGCCGCATGATCTCGCCGATGTGGCCCCACTCGTCCGGGGCGCCCGGGGGCGTCCACTCCCTGGCGACCTCGGCGCTCCACTCCTCCAGCGCCGCCACACGCCGCCCGAGCAGTTCGATCGCCTCCCGGCGCGGCAGGTCGACGATGAAGCCGACCCCCGCCGTGAGCACGTCCGGCTTCTCGTCGTGCGCCGTGAGCGCCCAGCGCAGCAGCCGGTGGTACTCGGCCTCGCCGGCGCCGGTCAGCTCGTACTCGGTGCGCGGCGGGCCGCCGGCCGTGCTCGGCGCGGTGTCGTGGGCGGTCAGCAGGCCCTGCTTCGCCATCTGCTTGAGCGCGTGGTAGATCGAGCCCGGCTTGGCGTTGGACCACTGGTGCGCGCCCCAGAACTCCAGGTCGTTGCGGACCTGGTAGCCGTGTGCCCGCCCGTGCTGGCGGACCGCGCCCAGCACCAGCAACCGGATCGCCGACACCGCCGACCTCACCGTTCCCTTCCGGGCCCTGCGCGTGCCCACCGCCGACCAGCGTAGACGGACGGCGGCGGGCACGGGCAGGGTCACCGGGGGCGGGTCACCGGAAGGACGACCAGTCCGGCTCCGGCAGCGCGCCCGTCTCGAAGACCAGGTCGAAGGCGCCCTTGCCGTCGATCGCCTCGCGGATGATGTCCGCGTGTCCGGCGTGCCGGGCGGTCTCCTCGATCTGGTGGAGCAGGCCCCAGCGCCAGGAGCGGGCTCCGCCCTCGTCCCAGGGCATCTTGGGAGCCGAGAAGGTGTCGTCGAGGGAGGGCACCGACCGGACCGTCTCCTCGGTCTCGCGCGCCACCCGCTCGTAGAGGTCCAGCAGCTCCTCGACCGTCTCGTCGTCCCTGGCGGCCAGGCTGTCCTCCCACCGCTTCACGCTGGTCTCGAAGTCGAAGGGCTCGCCGCGCATCGTCGCCAGCGCGCCCTGCTCGCCCACCGCGACGTGCTTGAGGATGCCGGCCAGGGAGAACGCGCTCACGGTCGGCCTGCTGCGCGCCTGCTCGTCGGTGAGGCCGTGGAGGGCCCGGCGGATGCCGCCGCGCTGGGCGTCCAGATAGGCGAGCAGGATTCCGCGCTCGTCGCCGCGGTTCTCGGAAGCGACAGGAACGGGCATGGGTGGTTCTCCTCACGCGTCGGTCGTCGGGCCGCCTTCCGGCCCCTTCACCGATGACGACGCTATGAGGCCTTGGGGACAGGTTCTGTCCTGAAGGCCCTCCCGGCGCTTTTTTCCGGCGGGTTTTCCTCGCGGAGCCGGAGCCGGCCGGAGCCGACGCAGGCGGCGTCCCGTGCACCCCGGCCGGGACGACGTCCGCCGGACGGACCGGTCAGATCTCCTTGCGGACCTCGTGCAGGAGCGCGCGGGACTCCTCCGGGCCGCGGCTGTCCCGCAGGAGGCGGTCGAGGACGTCCTCGTACTGGGCGACCTCCTCCGGCTTGTCCAGGTAGAGGGCGCCGGTGAGGTGCTCCAGGTAGACGATGTCGGAGATCTCCGACTCGGGGAAGCGCAGCAGTGTGAAGGCTCCGCTCTCGGCCGGGTGCCCGCCGGTGTCGAACGGCATCACCTGGAGCGTGACGTGGGGCAGTTCGGAGAGTTCCGCCAGGTGCCGCAGCTGGGCGTCCATCACCTCGCGGCCGCCGTAGGGGCGGCGCAGCGCGGCCTCGTCCAGCACGCAGCGGAACTTCGGGGCCTGCTCGGACAGCAGCAGCTTCTGCCGCTCCAGGCGCAGTGCGACGCGGCGGTCGACCTCCTCCCGCGACAGCCCCGACCGGTGGCCGCTGGTGACGACCGCCCGCGCGTAGTCCTCCGTCTGGAGCAGCCCGGAGACGAACTGCACCTCGTAGACGCCGATGTGCGAGGCCGCGCCCTCCAGGCCGACGTACGTCTGGAACCAGTTCGGCAGCACGTCGCTGTAGTTGTGCCACCAGCCCGTGGCACTGGACTCGCGGGCGAGGCTCAGCAGCGGCTCGCGCTCGGCGTCGTCGGTGATGCCGTAGAGCGTGAGCAGGTCCGCCACGTCCCGCGCCTTGAAGCTCACACGCCCCAGCTCCATGCGGCTGATCTTCGATTCGGAGGCCCGGATGGAATATCCGGCCGCCTCACGGGTGACCCCGCGGGACTCGCGCAGCCGCCGCAGCTGGGAACCGAGCAGGATGCGGCGCACCATGGACCCACTCGACCCGTTGGCCCCGTTCACTCCGTTTTTCACCGGAAATGCTCCTGTTTGTATTCAGCTCTCCACCCCTGCACCAGTAGCAGTCTGCCACCAATGCCTTCGTTGCGTGCCCAGGCGGTTACACACAATCGAAAGTCGCTCGTGCACGTGCATCTGCCCTTGCATCTGCTGTGGGCATTGGGAACCATGGGGAAAGCACAAGTGCACGCGGGGCCAGGGCACTTGGGCATGTACACGATCCACCGATGCAGCGCAACGAGCGGAACGCGATACGGAGCACCACCGCTGACGGGGTCCGCCAGGGCCATGACCGCCGCAATGCCAGGAGTGTCTCGTCATGGGGACCGAAGGACCGACCGTGCTCGACCGGTTATGGCATGACTTCCCGTCGCTCGACCCCGACGCGCTCTCCGGCTCGGCCTCCTGCGCGCTCCAGCCGCGCTACGAAGCGGTCAGGACCGCCCGCGAGTTCACCCGGAACGTACTGCTGCGCTGGCGGTTGGCCGGGAGCTTCGACACCGTGGCCCTGGTGGTCTCGGAGCTGGTGACCAACGCCCTGCGCCACGGCGTGCCGGGCGCCGTCCCCGGTGAAACCCTGGACCCGCCCGTGCGGCTCCATCTGATGCACTGGTCCGGCCGCCTGGTGTGCGCCGTGCGCGACCCCAGCGGAAAGGCGCCCGTGGCGAAGAGGCCCGGCGGAGGGTTCGACGCGGAACTCGGCGGCATAGGCTGCGATTTCGGCGACGATCTCGGCGGTATCGGCGACATCGGCGGTATCGGTGACGAGTTCGCCGGTGCGCTCTTCGACGACACGGCGGAGTCCGGACGCGGCCTCTTCCTCGTCGAGTCCTTCAGCGACGACTGGGGCTGGCAGCCCATGGCCGGCACCATGCCCGGGAAAGTGGTCTGGGCGCTGTTCCGGCTGAACCCCGAACGGGGAACCGGCGTCAGTCCTGTATGAGGTGGTCGAACTCGCCGTCCTTGGCGCCGAGCAGCATCGCCTCGACCTCGGCCGGGGTGTAGACCAGCGCGGGGCCGTCCGGATAGCGCGAGTTCCGCACGGCCACCTCTCCGCCGGGGAGCTTGGCGAACTCCACGCACGCTCCCTGCGAGTTGCTGTGTCTGCTCTTCTGCCAGACGACCCCTTGGAGGTCCCTGGCTGCCATGCCGTTGTACGCGTGGGGCATCGGACTCTCCCGGCTGTGCGGTCGGGGGCGGTCGGTGCGGTCAGGGGCTGAATCGGTCAACCAGTTCGGATCATAACGTCGTTCACGTGCGGATGCACGTGAAGATGCACGTGCACGACAGCCTGTCACGACGTCATGACAACCCGTCGAAAGGCCGGTTCGCGTGCGGGCGGCGGGGCCGGGCGCGGAAGCGCACCCGGCCGCCGCACACGTGCCGGCCGCGCCGTTCACACGCCGGGGTCGCCGGGCCCCCTCTCCAGGAGACCGCGCAGATCCCCCATCCCGCGCCAGAACCGCTCGTACGGACTCAGCCAGTGCTGCACCTCGCTGAGCGGTCCGGCCTCCAGCCGGTAGTGCCTCTCCCTCCCCTTGCGCCGTTCGCTGACCAGGCCGGCCTCCCGGAGCACCTTCAGGTGCTCCGAGAGGCTCGGCCTGCGCATGTCGAAGTGGTCGGCCAGCCGCTGCACGGGCTGCGGCCCCTCCACCCGGAGCAGCCTCAGCACCTCACGCCGGGTCGGGTTGGCGAGGGCGGAGAAGAGCCGGTCCTCACGGATCCGGTCCTCGGGTACGTCGATGGCGCTCATGTTCCCCCTTGCGAGCCAGTGGTCAGTTGGCAGTGGCGGAGAGGAGGGAAGCCGGCGCCGCCGGTCGGCGGCGCCGGGCCGCTCGCAGTCCGCTCGTATCGGTGGTCACCGAATGATCCCCCGGCGGGCGCCCGTAGCGGAACCCTGTCCCACCCGCTGAACGGCGGTGTCCGGCTCCACCCGCCCTTGACCTCAAGCCGACTTCAGGTCCTAACGTCCTGGTCGACGCAACGACGACGTGAGGACCCGCGATGAGCATGGAATCCGCCGCGTGGAACGCCCTGTACCAGGCGCGCCACGCCCCACAGGGGCGACATGGCTCCTCCTCGGCGCTGTCCCGCGCCACCCTGCGCCGCATCGCGGGCTTCGCCCGCCCGCACCGGCGGCGGCTGGCGCTCTTCCTGCTGCTCAGCACCACATCGGCGGCGCTGGCCGTGGCCACCCCCGTGCTCGCGGGCCGGGTCGTCGACGCGATCGTCGAGGGCGCGGCGGCCGGCACGGTGGGCCGGCTCGCCGTCCTGATCGCGTTCGTGGCGGTGGCCGAGGCGGCGATCGGACTGCTGGCCAGGTGGCTGTCCGCGCGCATCGGGGAGGGGCTGATCCTGGACCTGCGCACCGCCGTCTTCGACCACGTCCAGCGGATGCCGGTCGCCTTCTTCACCCGCACCCGCACCGGCGCGCTGGTCAGCCGGCTGAACAACGACGTCATCGGCGCCCAGCGGGCCTTCAGCAACACCCTGTCCTCGGTGGTCGGCAACTTCGTCACCCTGCTGCTCACCCTGGTGGTCATGGTGCGGCTGTCCTGGCAGGTCACGCTGCTCGCCCTGGTGCTGCTGCCGGTGTTCGTGCTGCCCGCGCGGCGCATGGGCTCCCGGCTGGCCCGCCTCTCGCACGAGGCCGCGGCCCACAACGCGGCCATGGGCACGCAGATGACCGAGCGCTTCTCCGCCCCCGGCGCCACCCTCGTCAAGCTGTTCGGACGGCCGCGGGAGGAGTCGGAGGAGTTCGCGGCGCGGGCCCGGCGGGTGCGCGACATCGGGGTGCGCACCGCCATGGTCCAGCACGTCTTCTTCACCGCGCTGACCGTCGTCTCCGCCCTGGCGCTGGCCCTGGTCTACGGGCTCGGCGGCTGGTACGCGCTGCGCGGCCGGCTCGACCCCGGCGCGGTGGTGGCCCTGGCCCTGCTGCTCACCCGGCTCTACGCCCCGCTGACCTCGCTGGCCGGCGCACGGGTGGAGGTGATGGGCGCGCTCGTCAGCTTCCAGCGCGTGTTCGAGGTACTGGACCTCAGGCCGCTGATCGAGGAGCGCGAGGACGCCCGTGAAGTGCCCGAGGGCCCGGTGTCGGTGGAGTTCGACCGCGTGGACTTCGCCTACCCGTCGGCCGAGAAGGTCTCCCTGGCCTCCCTGGAGGAGGTCGCCGTCCTCGACGCACGCGGCGGCGAGCAGGTGCTGCACCAGGTGTCCTTCCGCGCCGAGCCCGGGCGGATGGTGGCGCTGGTCGGCTCCTCCGGCGCGGGCAAGTCCACCATCGCCCAGCTCGTGCCGCGGCTCTACGACGCCGACGGCGGCGCGGTGCGGCTGGGCGGCGTGGACGTACGGGACCTGACCTTCCGTTCCCTGCGCGCCACGCTCGGCATGGTCACCCAGGACGGCCACCTCTTCCACGAGTCGATCCGCTCCAACCTGCTGTTCGCCCGGCCCGGCGCGAGCGAGGACGAACTGTGGGACGTACTGCGCCGCGCCCGGCTCGACGAGCTGGTCGCCTCCCTGCCCGACGGGCTGGACACGGTCGTCGGCGAGCGCGGCTACCGCCTGTCCGGCGGCGAGCGGCAGCGGCTGACCATCGCCCGGCTGCTGCTGGCCCGGCCGCGGGTGGTGATCCTCGACGAGGCGACCGCGCACCTGGACTCCACCTCCGAGGCGGCCGTCCAGGAGGCGCTGGCCGAGGCGCTGCGCGGCCGCACCTCCGTGGTGATCGCCCACCGCCTCTCCACCGTCCGGGCCGCCGACCTGATCCTGGTGGTGGAGGAGGGCCGGATCGTCGAGCGCGGTACCCACGAGACGCTGATGGCGGCGGGCGGGCGCTACCGGGAGCTGTACCGCACCCAGTTCGGCGCGCAGTCCGGCGCCCCCTCCCCCGAGCTCCCCGGCGGGTCCTCCCACGAGCCCTCCGGCGGCCCGGACGGCAGGCCGTCCGGGCCGGGCGCCGGGGAGCCCGCCGTGCCCGGCTCCTTCTCCTGACCGGCCATCACCTTCCCGGCGGTACGCGGAACTCGGCGGCCGCGGCACCCGTGGCGGCCCTCGCCCATCCGGATCAGTCCAGCGCGCGGGACCGCCGCCCGGCCCCCACGATGAGAATCGGGGCCGCCGGGCGGCGGCCCGTATCGAGCCATGTCCGGGGAGATGCCGCTGTGACCGTCAGTCTTGAGCAACTGAGCCGCTGTTCCGTAGCCGTCGACCTCGGCGCGGCCAGGACCCGGGTCTACCTCAAACGGTTCGGCGTCATCGTGGACGCGCCGTCGGCCGTCGCCGTCAACACCCGCTCCGGGGCCCTGATCGCGGTCGGCGCCCCGGCCGAGCGGATGGTGGGCCGCACCCCCGAGCACATCCGGGTGGTGCGGCCGGTGTCGGGCGGGACCGTGGTGGACATCGACATGGCCCGGCGGATGCTGCGTGCCCTGGTGGGCGACCGCATCCGCCGGGCCTGGCGGCGCAAGCCGATGCTGCGCGCCGCCGTGTGCATCCCGCACGACGCCGAGCCGCTCGTCCAGCGCGCCGCGATCGAGACGCTCACCGGGATGGGCGCGCGGCGGGTGGAGCTGGTGGACAGCCTCATCGCCGCGGCCGTCGGCTCCGGGCTGCCCGTGGAGGAGCCCGAGGCCACCATGATCGTGATGTGCGGCGCGGCCACCTCGCACGTCGCGGTGCTCTCGCTGGGGTCGATCGTCGCCTCCGAGACGGTGCCGGTCGGCGGCGAGATCATCGACCGCGCCGTCATCCAGCACCTGCGCAACCAGCACGAGCTGATGCTCCCCAACCAGGCGGTCCACCCGCTGCACCTGGCGATGTCAGTCGCCCCGCCCGGGCAGACCGAGGCCGAGGTGTACGGCCGGGACGTGTCCACCGGACTGTTCCGCACGGTGAACGTGGACACCGAGGGCGTGCGCGCCGCCATCCGGCCCCCGCTGACGGCGATGGTGGACGCCATCCGCGGCGTGCTGCGCCAGTGCCAGCCCGATCTGGTGGCCGATCTCGCCGACCGCGGGATCATGCTGGTGGGCGGCAGCGCGATGCTGCCGGGGCTGGACTCGATGCTGCGGCAGGCCACCGGGATGCCGGTGCACGTCGCCGAGCAGCCGGCCGTCTGCGCGGTGGAGGGCCTGGGCGCGATGCTGGAGGGACGGGTGCGGCTGCTGCACCGCGATCCGCTCAGCCGCTGACGGACCGCCGGTCCGCCGGCTCGTCCGCACGGGGCGCACCGGCACCGGTGTCGGCACCGGGTGCACGGGACGCACGGCGGTGACGCGCCGCCGCCACCGCCCGCAGCGCCACCGCGTACAGCGGCAGGGCGAGCGCCGCCCCGGCGCCCGCGCTGCCGGGCGCGTCGGCCGGAGCGGCCTGCCGCCCGTCGCGCCGCACCGCCGCAGCGGTCATCTCTCTCCCCTCACCGCCGGGTAGGACGGCCCCGCCGGGCCGGTGGCTGCCTGCGCGCCGCCCGGCGTCCCGTCAGGCGCCGCCCCCGTCGCGCAGCGGCTCGGGCAGGGGGGCCGCGTG
>NZ_JBKJFM010000082.1:0-25837 GCF_046614825.1 Streptomyces nanhaiensis | reverse complement strand
GCCGAGCTCAAACAGCGCTGGCGCACGCTGCAGCATGTGACGGTCAGCCCCAGCCGGATCGGAGCCATCGCCCAGGCCGCCCTCGTCCTCAACAATGCATGGCACGAAAGGCGTTGAGAAAACCTCAGTGGGCGTATGGCCAGGGAACGGGACCACGATACGACGAGAGCAGGCCGATACTGCCGAATATCTCCCACAGCCGACTGCTGGCGATCCGAACCACCCAGTGTTCGGATTCCCGTAACGGGATCTCAATCACGCATACCCCCCGTGGCCTGCCACTCCCCAACGACAGGAACCGCTCGGGGACCAGATTCCCTGTTCCCGAGCTGGATTCGCAACCCGCTGATCGAATACTGAGACGACACACACCGACACGGAGCGTGCACCAGTTCCGCTTCGGCTGGAATCCGGCTGGGATCCGTTTCGCCCTGTCAGGTGGCGGCCGCCGCCACCGCCCCGGCCGCCGCAGGACCACCTCGTCCGCGGCCGGCGCTCTTGGACCCCAACGCCCGGAGGAGCGCGACGCGCGACGCCCCGGAGGACGCCCTCCCAGCCGGCGGGTTCCGCGGCACCGATCCGACTGAGACGCGTGGGCCACGGCCACCGGGCCAGCGGGACCCGCGTACCGCCGTCGATGTCAGTGGCGGGTGGGACGGTATGGGCATCGAGCCGGGAAGAGCCGGAAAGAGGGGGAGCCGCCATGTCCGGAAGCCAGAACTACATCAACCACGTCGCCCTCGTGCTGGACGCCAGTTCGTCCATGTCGCACCTGAGCGGCAAGGTCGTCGAAGTCGCCGACCAGCAGATCGCCTACCTCGCCCGCCGGTCGCGGGAACTGGACCAGGAGACACGCGTCACGGTGTACGTCTTCGCGGACCGGGTGGAGTGCGTCATCTACGACAAGGACGTGCTGCGGATGCCGTCGCTGAAGCGGCTGTACCGGGTCGGGGGGATGACGGCCCTGCTGGCGGCCGCGCTGAAGTCGCAGCGGGAGCTGGCGCAGACGGCCCAACTGTACGGCGACCACAGCTTCCTGACGTTCGTGCTCACCGACGGGCAGGAGAACGCCAGTCACCGCTGCCCGGACGCCCCTGCCAGGAATCCGCGTGAACTGGTCCAGGCCGTGGCCGAGATGATCAGGACGCAGGAGGACAACTGGACTCTGGCCGTCCTCGTGCCGGACCAGATGGGCAGGCGCGAGGCCATGCAGTGCGGCTTCCCGAAGGACAACATCGCCATCTGGGACGCCACGAGCACACAGGGGCTGGAGGAGGCCGGGCAGGTCATCCGGCAGGCCACCGAGAAGTTCATGGTGGGCCGCACCCAGGGCATCCGGGGATCGCGCACGGTGTTCTCCACGGGTGCGGACGCGGTCAACAAGGACACCATCAAGGCGGCCGGCCTCACCCCGGTGGATCCGTCGAAGTACCAGCTGATACCGGTGGCCCGTGACGCGGCGATCCGGGACTGGGTCGTCGAGTGCGGGCACACCTACCGCACCGGCGGCGCGTTCTACCAGCTGAGCAAGTCGGAGAAGATCCAGGCGCGGAAGCAGATCG
Source organism: Streptomyces nanhaiensis (assembly GCF_046614825.1). NCBI lineage: Bacteria > Bacillati > Actinomycetota > Actinomycetes > Kitasatosporales > Streptomycetaceae > Streptomyces > Streptomyces nanhaiensis. Next base: position 24,275 of record NZ_JBKJFM010000082.1, on the reverse strand, counting down.
CGGTGCTGGAGAAGAAGACGGACCGGGTGTACACCGGGCCCGAGGCCCGGGCGCTGCTCGGCCTGCCGGGCGTGGAGGTGCGCGTCAAGCCGGACCACAACGAGGACTTCACGATCTTCGTGCAGAGCACCAGCGTGAACCGGAAGCTCGTGCCGAACACACGGCTGCTGCTCATGCTCTGAGGCCCCGGGAACTTCGCCGTGTCCCGGAGACTCGGCCGGGCCTGCCCCTGCGGCAGAGCCGGTGGGGCAGGCCCGGCGTGGGGGCACGTGGTACTCGGACGACCGCCGCCCCGCCGGTCCACGGCCGGCACCGGCCGGTGGAACCGCGGATCCCCGAGCCCGGCCCTCGTCCGTCCCCTGAGCCGGCCGGTCGTGGCCCGGGTACGTCCCTGTGACCGGGCCCGGACGCCTGCCGCACCGGGGCGGGGAGCTGGTCCGGCGCCCTTGCCTGCCGGTTCCTCGGCCCGCCCGCGGGTCCCTCGCGGGCACATCGCCCCACCCTGGCGGTCCGCGTGTGCGGGTGGGGGGTTCACGACCGCGCGGTGGCACCGCCGTCTCGCTGGCCGCTTCCGGCGCGGAGCCGGGACAATGAGGAGGAGAAGGAGCCGCAAACACATGTCACGTGCGGAGGCCCGGCCTCCGGACGGGACCGGGAAGGGGTTCGGCCTTCCCCCCTTCCGCGCCTGTGCCGACCGGGAAAGCGAGGTGGCGGAACTGTGCGTGCCTACGACCTGGCGGATCCCTATCCGTGGGTGACGACCGATGACGATGCGATGACGGCGGCCCGGCTGTTCGCCGAGCGGCGCTTGCCGGCGCTGCTGGTGGTGGATCCCGATGAGCGGCCGTACGCGGTGGTGCCCGGGTCGCAGTTGCTGAGGGCCGCCGTGCCGGACTTCGCCCTGAGCGAGCCGGTCCTGGCGGACGTTCTGCGGGACGGCCACGTCGAGCGCCTTGCGGAGAAGCTCCACGGGCTCACGGTGGCCCAGTGGATTCCCCGGCACGGGACCGTTCCCGCCGTGGTGGGGCGGGACACCAGTGCCGTCCGGATCGCCGCGCTGATGGCCACGACGCACACGCCGCTGGTGGCGGTGGTGGAGAACGACGGCGAGCGGACGCGGACGGTGGGCGCGGTCACCGCGGCGCGGCTGATGGAGTACTTCCTCGCCCAGGGGTGAACCGGACGCGGGAGCCCGCCGGGGCGCGGTGGTCCGTCCACGGCCGGAAGTGGTCCGCCGCCGCGGGGTCCGGAGGGTGCGCCGCCCGGGAGACCCGACCGGATCGCCCCGCCGCATACTCACCAAGCGCGGGGGCGGGCACGCACCGGCGCATCAGCGGGGTGTCGCCTCGGCAGAAAACCTCTACCTTTTGTGCGATTTTGGGCACATAATGAGATTAATACCGCCATACGTGGGAGATGCCATGATCATTCTCGGCGTCATTCTGCTCGCCATCGGCTTCCTCGCCGATATATCGATCCTGTGGACCATCGGGCTCATCCTGGTGGTGATCGGCGCGGTCCTGTGGATCCTGGGCACCACCGGGCACGCCGTGGCAGGACGCCGGCACTACTGGTGATCGGCGCCGCACAGGCGGCGAGCAGGCGGGAGGCCTGGTTGTGAGTCACGGTCGAGAGGCCGGTCCCGGCCGCCGACCGGTCTGCTCCGGTACACGGCGTCAAGGAGCCGACGGCCCGAGCGGACACCGACGGTGCCCTGTCACGGACACGTACCGTCAGCCTGTGTGAACTGTGCCCGCAGCCCGCCACCGCATCCCCGTTCCGCTCACCCGCCTTGCCCTCGGTCCCCGCCACGGCCGCCTCACCGGGCCCAGGGGCGGGGCAGAGCGGCTGCGGTGGCACGGGCGGACGCGTGCCGACCGCTCGTCCGCGCGCCCGCTCGTCCGCCCGCCCTCCCGTCCGGCAGTGCCCGATCGGGCAGGGCGAACGGCGAGATCGTCTGCGGCTGCCCGGCCTCCTCCTCCCCGGCATACGGTGCCGTGCGTGACGAGCGATCCGGCTGCCGTGGCGAAAGTCGACCTCGAGGCCGTGCGCGACAACGTCGCGGTGCTGCGCCGCGCCGCGGGCGGGGCCGAGGTCATGGCGGTGGTGAAGGCCGACGGCTACGGCCACGGGGCCGTCGAGGTGGCGCGCGCCGCGCTGGCGGCCGGGGCGCGCTGGCTGGGGACGGCCTCCATCGACGAGGCACTGCGACTGCGCCGCGCCGGTATCCGGGCACCGGTGCTGTGCTGGCTCAACACCCCCGGAGCACGCTGGAGCGCCGCGATCGCGGCGCGGATCGACGTGTCGGCCGGTGACGTCTGGGCAGTGGAGGAGATCGCCTCCGCCTCCGGGCGCGCCGGACTCCCGGCCCGGGTCCACCTCAAGGCGGACACCGGTCTGGGCCGCGGCGGCGCTCCCCCCTCCCAGTGGCCCCGGCTGGTCGACGCGGCGCTCAAGGCGCAGGCGGACGGGCTGCTGGAGGTGGTCGGCCTGTGGTCGCACCTGGGCTCGGCGGACACCCCCCGGCACGCGCGCACGCTCCGCCAGGTCGACGCCTTCCGGGAGGCCGTCGATCTCGCCGAACGCGCCGGAGTCCGCCCGCAGGTGCGGCACCTGGCGAACTCGGCGGCGGTACTCGCCCTCCCCGAGGCCCGCTTCGATCTGGTGCGCCCGGGCATCGCGGTGTACGGGCTGTGGCCCGACGTCCCCCTGACGCGCACCGGGCTGCGCCCGGCGATGACGCTGGCGGCCCGGCTGGCGCAGGTGAAACCGGTGCCGGCGCGCCAGGGCGTCTCCTACGGCCATACCTACACCACCACCCGCGACACCCGGCTCGGCCTGGTACCGCTGGGATACGCGGACGGTGTCCCGCGGCACGCGGGCAACGTCGCCACGGTGCTGGCCGCCGGGCGACGCCGGCCGATCGCCGGGCGGGTCTGCATGGACCAGTTCATGCTGGACCTGGGCGACGACGAGGCGGCCGCCGGGGACGAGGTGGTGCTGTTCGGCCCCGGCGACAGAGGTGAGCCGACCGCGATGGACTGGGCCCGCGCGCTGGGCACCATCACCAACGAGCTGGTCACCGGTGTCGGCGCCCGCGTCGCACGCGTCTACCTCTGAACAGCCCGCCGACCGCCGGCCGACTGCCGGGCTCCGGGCCGCTCCGGACGGACCAGCAGAGCCGCCAGCACGGCGGCCGCCAGGTAGCAGGCACCCGCCAGCAGCAGACCGTGTTCGATGCCCACCGCCAGCGCCTCGCGGCCCGGCCCCTCAGGGGCCGACGCGCCGTGCGCCGCGCCGGTCGCGCCGGTGAAGGCCGTTCCGGTGAGGACGATGCCCAGCGAGGCCACCCCCAGCAGAGCGCCCACCTGCTGCGCGGCTCCTCCCATCGATGCCGCCTGGCCCGCCGCGTCGGCGGGGGCGCTGCCGACCAGGGCGGCGTTGTTCGGCGACATCACCATGCCCACGCCCAGCCCCATGAGGGCGAGCAGCGGCCACCACAGCGCGTACCGCTCTCCGACGGCGAAGACGGACAGCAGCAGCAGACTCGTCCCGGCCAGCGCGGTGCCCAGCACCACCGGGGGCCGGGGGCCGAGACGGCCGGAGACCCTGCCCGCGACGGCGGCGGCGAGGACGATCGCCGCCATGGCGGGCAGCAGCCGCAGCCCCGCGGCCGACGGTTCCGCGCCGCCCAGCGACTGCAGCAGCAGGCTCAGCAGCAGGAAACCGGCGTTGAGCCCGAAGGCGACGAGGAACGTCACCGACGTACTGCCGCAGAACGTGCGGGAGCGGAAGAGGTCGAGCCTCAGCATGGGGTGGCGGGAGCGGCGTTCGACCAGGAGCAGGGCGGCGAACGCGACGGCGCCCAGGGCCAGGGCGGTGAGGACGGCCGGATCGCGCCATCCCGCCCGCGGGCCCTCGACCAGTCCGTAGGTCAGGGGCGCCAGCCAGGTGACGACGAGCAGTTGCCCGGCCGGATCCAGGGGCCGCCTCGTCCTGGCCGCGGTGCACGCGGGCAGCCGCCGCCCCGCGGCCAGGGCGAGGAGCCCGATGGGGACGTTGAGCAGGAAGACGCTCTGCCAGCCGAGGAGTTCGGCGAAGGCGCCGCCCGCGACGGGCCCGAGGAGCAGGGCGAGCCCGGAGACCGCCGACCAGGTGCCGAAGGCGCGGGCGCGCTCGCGCTCCCCGGGGAAGACCTGGGCGAGGATGGCCAGGGTCTGCGGGGTGACGGCCGCGGCTCCGACGCCCTGCACGGCACGGCCCGCGGTGAGCTCGGCGACGGACCCGGACAGGGCGCACAGCACGGACCCCGCGGTGAACACGGCCATGCCCGCCAGGAAGACCTGGCGCCGGCCGAACCGGTCGCCGAGCGTTCCGCCGGTCAGCAGCAGGGCCGCGTACAGCAGGATGTAGCCGTCGACGATCCACTGGAGGTCGGTGACCTCCGCGCCCAGGTCGCGCTGGACGGTGGGCAGCGCGAGGCTGATCACGGTGCTGTCCAGCAGCGCCAGGAACAGGGCCGAGCAGACCACGGCCAGGGTCAGGTTCTTCTCCCGGCGGCCGGCCGGGGGCGGGGCCGTCACTTCTTCGTCATCACGAAACACGCGGTGTGCTCCGGGGAGTCGAGCCGCTCGATGGTGAACTCCCGCCCGAACAGCGTCTCCTCCTCACCGGGCTCCAGCATGCTGTGCATCTTGGAGACACCGGCGAAGCGGAAGCGCGGCACGTCCTCCCTGCGGGCGTGGAAGCACCACAGCACGAAGACGGTGCCGGGGCGGGCGTAGCGGTGTACGACCCGGGCCATGCCCTCGCGGGGCGCGCCGGTCATGTCGTCCAGGGCGCCGAAGTCGAGGATGACGTCGAAGGAGCCGCTGACACCGGGGACGGGGTAGGAGCTGATGTCCCCGTGGAGGAAGCGGCAGTTGCCGCTGACGCCCTTGCTCCGGGCGAGCGCGCGGGCACGTTCCAGGGCGACGCCGGAGTAGTCGACGCCGACGACCTCGAAGCCCCGCTGGGCCAGGTAGACCGACTCGCTGCCGGTGCCGCAGCCGAGGTCGAGGACGCGGCGCCCGTCCTCGGGCCTGATGCGGCCGGCGTCGACGAGGTCGGTGAGGTGCGGCCGTACACCGGTGTCCCAGGGCGCGATGCCGAGCCGGTACAGGGTGTTGTAGAGCCAGGGGCGCATCAGGCCCTCCTTCCGCGGCGCCGGCCGGCGTCCGCCTCGCCCGCCGGGCCGAGCGCGTCGATGACGGCTTCGATCAGCGAGGTGCGTTCGGTGTGCAGGAAGAAGTGGTTGCCGGGCAGCAGCCGGAGCCGGAACGGGCCGGTGCTGCGGTGCTGCCAGGCACGCAGGGTGTGCGGGGGCGCCTCGGGGTCGTCCAGACCGCCGAAGACGGTGAGGGGGCAGCTCAGCCGGAGCCAGGGGGAACCGAGCCGGTAGGTGTTGGAGGCGGTGAAGTCGGCCCGCAGGACCGGGGTCAGCAGTTCCATCAGGTCGTCGTTGTCGAGCACCTCCTGCGGGGTGCCGGACAGTTCCCGCAGTCTCTTGCGGAACTCGTCGTCCGGCAGCAGGTGGTCGCGGTCTGGCTCGGTGGGCAGGTCGGGCGCCTCGTAGCCGGAGACCAGCAGGTGCCGGGCCGGCCGGTGGTGGGCGTGTTCGAGCCGGCGGGCGAGTTCGAAGGCGAGGAGCCCGCCGAGGCTGTGCCCGAAGAGGGCGTACGGCCCGTCGATCGCCGGGAGGACGCAGTGCACGAGGTCGTCGACGAGGCCGTCGACGGACGGGCACGGCGTCTCGGACATCCGGCTGCCCCGGCCGGGCAGTTCCAGCGGCCGCAGCTCGATGTGGCCGGGCAGCTCGGCCGGCCAGTCGTGGTAGACGCGGACCGCCGAGCCGCCCGCGTAGGGGAGGCAGAACAGCCGTACCGGTTTCACGCGGCGCCCCCCGCCCGGCCCGCGCCGCCCGGCGCGTCCGCGCCGGGGCCGGCCTGGGTCTCGCCGCCGTGCTCCGCGGCGCCGCGCAGCAGGAAGGCCGAGATGGTGCGGAACTGCATGTTGGAGGTGCCTTCGTAGATCTTGCCGACCTTGGCGTCCCGGTAGAGCTTCTCGACGGCGCCGTGCTCGGCGAAGCCGTTGCCGCCGAGCACCTCGACGGCGAGCGACGCGGTGCGCTCGGCGACCTCGGAGGCCAGGTACTTGGCGACGGAGGCGGCGCGCATCAGCTCCGAGGCCTCGGCGCCGTGCTGTGCCAGCCGGGTGGCGTTGTAGAGCTGGACGCGGGCCGCCTCCAGTTCGGCGGACGCCCGGGCCAGCGGGAAGCGCACGCCCTGGTAGGCCGCGATGGGCCGGCCGAACTGCTCGCGCCGCTGGGCGTAGGAGACGGCGGCGCGCAGCGCCCCGTCCGCCAGGCCGACGAGCTGGGCGGCGATGCCGAGCTTGCCGGCGTCCAGGGTCCGTACGGCGACGACGTCGCCCTGGCCCACCCTGCCGAGCACCCGGTGGCCGGGCACCCGCACGCCGTCGAGGACGACCTCGCAGGTGGAGGTGGCGCGGATGCCCATCTTGGGGGTGCGCTCGCCGATGGTCAGTCCCTCGCTGCCGCCGTCGACGAGGAACGCGGTGACGCCCTGTTCGGGCACCCGGGCCAGCAGGAGGAGGATTCCGGCCTCGGCGGCGTTGGTGATCCACCGCTTGCGGCCGTCGAGTACGAAGCCGTCGCCGTCCGGGCGGGCGACGGTGCTCAGGGCCAGCGCGTCGCTGCCGGAGTGCTCCTCGGAGAGGGCGAAGGCGCCCACGGTGCCGCCGGCGAGCGCGGGCAGGTGGGTGCGCTTCTGGTCCCCCGTGCCGTGGGTGAGCAGGGCCTGGGCGACCAGCGCGTTCTGCACGTCGACCAGGACGGCCACGGCCGGGTCGGCCTTGGCCAGCTCCTCGATGGCCAGCACGACGTGGAAGAGGCTCCCGCCCTGGCCGCCGTAGGCCTCCGGGACCTGGATGCCCATCAGTCCCGCGGCGAACAGCTCCTCGTACAGTTCCGGTGCGAAGCGGCCGTCCCGGTCCATCCGGGCCGCCCGGGGCACGACGGACTTCTCGGCGAAGCGGGCGACCTGTTCGCGCCACGCCTCCTCCTCCAGGGTGAGCCAGGTCAGCGGCCGGGGCGTGTCGTTCATCGGCGTGCTCCCGTGGCGGGCCGGCCGCTGCCGTGCAGTTGCGGGGGCCGTTGCAGCTCGCGCCAGAGCGCGCGCTGCCTGACGGCGATGACGACGGGGGCGAGGACCTTGGTGACCAGCCACTTGACGGCGCGGTTGTCGATCTGCGGCCACTTCACCAGCCGCATGACCTGCTCGCGCACCCACCGCACGCGGGGTATGCGGCGCTGCTCGTACGCGCGCAGGCCGGCCACCGGGTCCTCGGCGCCGGCGAGGGCGTCGGCGAGTACGACGGCGTCCTCGATGGCCTGGCAGGCGCCCTGGCCGAGGTCGGTGGGCATGGCGTGGGCGGCGTCGCCGAGCAGGGTGACGCGGCCCACGCCCCAGTGCTCCCGCCAGTCGTGGTAGAAGATGTCGGTCCTGATCACGGCCTCGGCCGGGGTGGCGTCGACGAGCCTGCCGGGCAGTCCGGGCAGCGGTGCGGCGAGTTCGGTGGCGCGCCGCTTGAGCGTGCCGGGTTCGTCGCGGCCGCCGGGCGGGGTGGCGCAGCTCAGGGTCCAGGCGACCCGGTCGCCGCCCACGTGCCAGGCGCCGCCGCCGACCCTGGTGCCGGCGTGGTGGAACATGTGGACGAGCCCGGCGGGCAGTCCGGCGGAGGTGGGGCTGATGCCGCGATAGGTGGAGCGGCCGGTGTAGAGCGGCTCGGGCAGGGTGCCGTGGAGCTGGGCGAGGATCGCGGAGCGGATGCCGTCGGCTCCGATCAGCACCGTCCCCTCGACGCACTCGCCGTCCTCCAGCTTGAGCGTGATGCCGTCGGGGCTCTCCTCGTAGCCCACGCAGCGGCGGCCGAGGTGGAGCGGGACGCCCGCGTCCTCGCAGGCGGACATCAGCAGGTCGGCGAGGTCGCCGCGGCTGATGCTGACCGACGGGACGCTGCCCGGCCAGGTGTGGCGGGCGGTGCGCATGCGGTAGATGACGCGCTCGCGCTCGTCGACGCTGTTGCCGCCGTGGACCTCCTCTCCCCGGGAGAGCAGTTCCCCCGCGAGGCCGAGGGCGCCCAGGGCGGTGGTGGCGTTGCTCCAGATCGTCAGGCCGCTGCCGGCCATCACGATCTCCCGTTCCCCGCGCCGCTCGTACACGGCCACCGGCAGGCCGCGCCGGGAGAGGGCGAGTGCGGCGGTGAGCCCCCCGATACCGGCCCCGGCGATCAGGATCGGTTTGTCCAAGCGTGGTGTTGTGGGCACTTCTCCTCCGTCTACGGGGTGGTGTTCATCGCCCGGAGATAGCGGGCGAGCAGGGCTCGGTCGACATGGGGGAAGGCCACCGCGCCGTCCAGCAGCCGTGCGGTGGCGGCGCAGTCGTACTCCGGCTCCCGCCAGTCGGCGGCCCGGCCGTCGGCGAGCTGCCCGTACTCCTGGACCACCAGGTCGAGTCCGGCGTCGTGGGCGCCGTCGGCGAGGGCGCGCACCGCGGCGTACCACTCCTGCGGGGTGGCGAGCCGGGCCGGGTGGCCGGCGTCCGGCAGCGCTTCGGCCAGCAGCCGCAGCGGGGCCTTGGCGGGACCGGCGTAGTGGAAGGTCTGGCCGAGCGCGTCCTGCCGTACCGCGAGCGCCGCTATGGCGGTGCCCAGGTGGTCGACCGGCACCAGGTCGGTGGCCAGTTCGGTGTCGGGCACCATGCCCACCAGTGCGCAGGCGCGCATCATGTGGCAGGCGACGTCGTCGCTGCGCCACAGGCCGGTGCGGCTGTCGCCGCCGACCCGGCCGGGCCGGTGCACCGCGACGGGCAGCCCGCGGCGGGCGGCCTCGTGCGCGAGCTGCTCGGAGGTCCACTTGGTCAGGGCGTAGCCGTTGTCGTCGTACGGCGGTGCGGTGGGGACGTCCGCCTCGCGCAGCGTCTGTCCGCCGCGGCTCCGGCCGAAGACGGCCCGGCTGGAGACCAGGTGCAGGGCGGTGGGCTCCCCGCGCGCGGCCAGGCGGATGATCTCGCGGGTGCCCTCGACGTTGGCGTCGCGCAGGTCGGCGTACGGCAGGGCGTAGTTGACGACGGCCCCGATGTGCACGATGAGGTCCGTGCGGTCGGCCAGCTCGCCGAAGTCCGCCTCCGGCAGCCCCAGTCGTGGTGCGGCCAGGTCGCCCGCCACCGCGTGCAGCCGGTCCTCCCACGCCGGGTCCCACAGCCGGAGGGCGGTGAGGTGGTCGACGAGCCGCCGCCGGGCCCGGGCGCCGTCCTCGGCGCGCACCAGGCAGTGCACGGTGGTGTCCGTCTCCGCCAGCAGCCGGGCCAGGACGAAGGCGCCGAGGAAGCCGGTCCCGCCGGTGAGCAGGGTGTGGCGGGGCGGCCAGGGCCGGGCGCCGGGCGGGCCGGGCCGGATGCCGTCGTCGAGGACGGCGTCGCCGAGGGGGTCGCCGACCGGGCCGGGGCGGCCGGACGGCCGTTCCCCCGCCGCGTCGAGCACGGTGGCCAGCCCGGCGACCGTGGGGTGCTCGAAGAGGGCGCGCACTCCCGGCGCGTCGGGCCAGGCCGCCTCGATCCGGGCGTGGGCCCGGGCCGCGAGCAGGGAGTGCCCGCCCAGGGCGAAGAAGTCGTCGTGCACACCGACGCGTTCCACGCCCAGGACCTCGGCGAGGACGGCCGCGAGTCGTTCCTCGGTGGGGGTGCGCGGCGGCCGGTGGTCCTCGTCCGCCGGCACGTGCCCGCCGGGGGCGGGCAGCGCGGCGCGGTCGACCTTGCGGTTGGGGGTGAGCGGGAGCCGGTCGACCACCACGGCCCTGGAGGGCAGCATGTGGGCGGGCAGGCGCTCGGCCGCGGCGCGCAGCGCGGCCGCTCCGCCGTCGTCGAGCGCCCCGGGCGCCGCGGGCACCAGGTAGGCGACCAGCCGCCGGTCGCCGGGGACGTCCTCGCGGACGGCGGCGACGGCCCGGGCCACCTCCGGGCTGTCGCCGAGCACGGCCTCGATCTCGCCCAGTTCCACGCGGAAGCCGCGCAGCTTCACCTGGGTGTCGTCGCGGCCGACGAACTCCAGCGCGCCGTCCGCGCGGTGGCGCACGATGTCGCCGGTCCGGTACCAGCGGACGCCGTCGCGCTCCACGAAGCGCTCGGCCGTCAGTCCGGGGCTGCCCAGGTAGCCGCGGGCGAGTTGGGGCCCGCCGATCCACAGCTCCCCCGGTACGCCGGCCGGGCAGCGGCGCCCCTGTGCGTCGGCCACCCTGAGCACGGTGTTGGGCAGGGGGCGGCCCAGCGGCAGCCGGGTCTCGTCGCCGGTGACGCGGTGGGCGGTCGCCCACACGGTCGCCTCGGTGGGCCCGTACATGTGCCAGACGGTCGCGCCCTCGCGCGCCAGGCGGCGGGCCAGTGCGGCGGGGACGGGCTCCCCGCCGCAGACCGCGGTGAACCGGCCGTCCGGGGACCAGCCCGCGTCGAGCAGGAGCTGCCAGGTGGTCGGGGTGGCCTGCATGGCGGTGACCCCGTGTTCGCGCAGCCGCCGGGCCAGGGCCCGTCCGTCGGAGGCCTCCCGCGGCGGGACGATGTCGACGCACGCGCCGGTGACCAGTGGCAGGAACAGGTCGGGAACGGAGAGGTCGAAGGCCGGTGTGGTGGGGGCCGCCATCCGGTCGTTCTCGTCGATCCAGCCCAGCTCGCCCAGCGCGGCGAGCAGGTGGGCCAGGGCCCCGTGGCTGATCTCGACGCCCTTGGGGCGGCCGGTGGAGCCGGAGGTGTGGATGACGTACGCCGGGTCGTCCGGCCCGGCGGACGGCACGGGGTCGTCCTGCGGGTGGCCCTCGCCGGGGTCGCCGTCCAGGACGAGCGTCCGCGCCGCGCACCGCGGCACCCGGGCCGCCGACTCCTCGGTGGTCAGGACGAGAGCGACGCCGGAGCCCTCCAGGACGGACCGCACCCGCTCGGCCGGGTGCGAGGGCTCCACGGGCACATAGGCGCCGCCCGCCTTGAGCACGGCCATCAGCCCGACGAACGTCTCCGGCGAGCGCTCGGTGGCCAGCGCCACCAGGCTGCCGGGGCCCACGCCGAGTCCGCGCAGCCGGTGGGCGAGGCGGTTGGCGCGGGCGTTGAGTTCGGCGTAGGTGAGGCGGACGGCGCCGTGCCGGACCGCGACGCGCCCGGGCACCCGGGCGGCCTGCGCCTCGAAGAGCTGCGGTACGCAGATGCCGGGGACCGTCCGCCGCGGGCCGCTCCCCCACCGCCGGAGGTCGGTGCGCTCGGCATCGGGCAGCAGCGGCAGCCGGGACAGCGGGGTGTCGGGGTCGGTGACCGCCGCGTGCGCCAGGGTGAGCAGCCGGCGCAGCAGCAGTTCGGCGGTCCTCTCCTCGTACAGGTCGCCGTCGTACTCCAGCAGCAGCCGCCAGTCCTCGCCGTCCGCGCCGGGCCGCACGATCAGGGTGAGGTCGAACTTCGCCCCGGTGCCCGCGAGTTCCATCTGCTCGGCCTCCACGCCCGGCAGCCGCAGGGTGGGGGCGGGCAGCGGCATCATGATGAACAGCACCTGGAACAGCGGGCTGCGGGCGAGGTCGCGCTCCGGCCGCAGCTCCTCGACCAGCTTCTCGAAGGGCACGTCCGTGTGCTCGTAGGCGTCCAGGCAGGTCTCGCGGACGCGGTGCAGCAGCGTCCGGAAGGCCGGGTCGCCGGAGGCGTCGGAGCGCAGCACGAGCGTGTTGGCGAAGTAGCCGACGACACCGTCGAGTTGGAGGTGGCCGCGACCGGAGTCGGGGGTGCCGACGGCCAGGTCGTCCTGGCCGGAGAGCCGGTGCAGCATTCCGCCGAAGGCGGCCAGCAGCGCCATGAACAGCGTGCCGCCCTCGCCCGCCGCCAGCCGTTCGAGGCCGTCGACCAGGGCGCGCGGAAGCGGCACCGAGCACGTGCCGCCGCGGTAGGACTGCGCGGCGGGCCGCGGCCGGTCGGTGGGCAGGTCGAGGACGGGCAGGCCGGCCAGCCGCCGGCGCCAGTGCGCCACCTCGGCGTCCAGCCGCTCCCCCGCCATCCACTCCTGCTGCCAGGCGGCGTAGTCGCCGTACTGCACGGGCGGCGCGGGCAGTTCCGGCTCGCGCCCCTCGACCAGTGCCTCGTAGGCGCGGGTCAGTTCGGTGACCAGGATCTCGGTGGACAGGCGGTCGGAGACCGCGTGGTGGGAGACCACCGCCAGGACGTGCTCCTCGGCGGCGAGCCGCACCAGGGTGACGCGCAGCAGCGGCGCCCGGCCCAGGTCGAACGGGTGTCCGCCCTCGCGTTCCAGCAGCGCCGCCAGCCGCCTCTCGCGCTCCTCGGCGGGCAGCGCCGCGAGATCGACGTGGCGCACGGGCAGTCCGGCCCGGCGGGCGATGTGCTGGACGGGCTCGCCGTCCTCGGCGCCGAACGAGGTGCGCAGCGCCTCGTGGCGCTCGACGAGGGTGTCCACGGCGCGCTGGAGGGCACCGGTGTCCAGGGCGCCGCGCAGCCGCAGGGCGCCGCGCATCAGGTACGCGCCGCCGCTGTGCGGGGCGAGCCGGTCCAGGAACCAGACACGGCGCTGCTGGAAGGAGGCGGGCAGGATGTCGTACGGGCCGCCGCCGCGCCGGCGCACGGGGATGGCCGTGCCCTCGCCGCCGCCGTCGGCACAGTCGGTGCCCTGGGTGCCGTGGGTGCCGTGGGTGCCGTCGCCGCCGGCGCCCCGTGCGCCGTCGAGGAGTTCGGCCATCGCCGCGACGGTCGGCCGTTCGAAGACCGTGCGGACGGCGAAGGGCGCCGACGTGGCGGCGCGCAGTGCGGTGACCAGGCGGGTGGCGAGCAGGGAGTGCCCGCCCAGGGCGAAGAAGTCGTCGTGCACCCCGACCCGGTCCACGCCCAGCACCTCGGCCCACACCGCGGCGACCTCCCGCTCGGCACCCGAGCGCGGCGCCGCGTACTCGCCGTGCCCGGTGCGCCGGCCATCGGGGGCGGGCAGTCTGGAGCGGTCGACCTTGTTGCGGTTGAGGGTGAGCGGCAGCTCCTCCAGGACCACCAGGGCGCCGGGCACCATGTGGGCGGGCAGCACGGCGCGGGCGTCGCGGTCCAGCTCCGCCGTGAGGGCACTGCGGTCGCTCTCCTCGGCGAGGACGACGTAGCCCACCAGCCGGGGGTCGCCGGCGGTGTCCTCGCGCACGGTGACGACCGCGTCCCGTACGGCGGGGTGGGCGCGCAGCACCGACTCGATCTCGCCCAGCTCGACGCGGAAGCCGCGCAGCTTGACCTGGAAGTCGGTGCGGCCCAGGAACTCCAGGGTGCCGTCGGCGCGGTAGCGGACCAGGTCGCCGGTGCGGTACAGGCGGCGCGCGGGGTCGCGGGGGTCCGCGACGAAGCGTTCCGCGGTCAGTTCCGCCCGGTACAGGTAGCCGTCGGCCAGTCCGTCGCCGCCGATGTGGAGCTCGCCGGGCACGCCGACGGGTGTGCGCCGCAGGGCCTGGTCGAGGACGAGCAGTTCGGTGTTGGCGACCGGGTGTCCCAGCGGCAGGGGATCGTCGCCGGGGGCGACCCGGTGGACCGTGGACCAGACGGTGGTCTCGGTGGGCCCGTACATGTGCCAGACGGTCGCGCCGTGCCCGGCCAGCCAGTGGGCGAGGTCGGCGGGGACCTTCTCGGCGCCCGCGAGGGCGACGAGCCCGGCCGGCGGCGTCCAGCCGCTCTCCTGGAGGACCCGCCAGGTGGTGGGGGTGCCCTGGAGGTAGGTGACGCCGGCGGCGGCCAGCCGCGCGGAGAGCCGCTCGCCGTCGGTCACCTCCTCCAGCGGGACCATCTCGATCCGGGCGCCGTGCAGCAGTGGCAGGTACAGGTCGAGGACGGGCATGTCGCAGGAGACGGTGTTGGCGGCGGCCACCACGTCGCCGGGGCCCATGCCGGGTTCGTCGCACATGGACAGCAGGAAGTTGACGACCGGGCGGTGCGGCAGGGCGACGCCCTTGGGGCGGCCGGTGGATCCGGAGGTGTAGATGACGTACGCGAGGTCGCCGGGGGCCGGTTCCCCGGGGGGCGGGGTGCCGGGGTGTGCGGCGGTCCCGGGCCGCCCGGTGTCCGGGCACAGCACGCGGGCCGAGGTCTCCGGCAGCGCGCCGGCGAGGTGCTCCTGGGTGAGCACGGCGACCGAGCCGGAGTCCTCCAGGATGTAGCGCAGCCGCTCCTGCGGGAAGTTGGTCTCCATCGGCACGTAGGCCGCCCCCGCGCGCAGGATGCCGAGCAGCGCGACCATCAGCTCCGGGCACCGCTCCATGAAGACGGCGACCAGGGTGCCGGGCCCGGCGCCCTCGGCGCGCAGCAGGTGGGCCAGCCGGTTGGCGCGGTGGTCGAGTTCGGCGTACGTCAGGGTGTCCTCGCCGCGGCTGACGGCGACGCGGTCGGCGTACTTCTCGAAGTGCGGCCGGAGCAGCCCGGGGATGCCGGTCTGCGGGATGTCGAGGGAGGGTCCGTTGCCCCATTCCTCCAGCAGGGCGCGCTCCGCGGCGGGCAGGGGGTCGATGGTGTTCACCGGGCGCTCGTCGGCCAGTTGCTCCAGGACGGTGGCGTACTGGGCGAGCATGCGGGCGACGGTGGCGGGGGCGAAGAGGTCGCTGCGGTACTCCGCGACGACCCGCTGCCCGCCCCGGTGCGGGTAGGTGGTGAAGGTCAGCTCGTACTTGGCCGACTCGGCGGCCGGGCGCAGCGGTTCGGCGGTCAGCCCGGGCAGTGCCAGGCCCGGGGCGCCGAGGTGGACGGCGATGAACATCGCCTGGAACAGCGGGCTGCGGGCGAGGTCGCGTTCCGGCCGCAGCTCCTCGACCAGCTTCTCGAAGGGCACGTCGGCGTGGGCGTAGGCGTCCAGGCAGGTCTCGCGGACGCGTGCCAGCAGCTCGGCCGCGGTCGGGTCGCCGGACAGGTCGGTGCGCAGGACCAGGTTGTTGGTGAGGTAGCCGACCAGGTTCTCCAGCTCCGGCCGGGTGCGGCTGTCGACGGGAGAGCCGATGGCGAAGTCCTCCTGGCCGCTCCAGCGGGACAGCAGGACCGCGTAGCCGGCCAGCATCACCATGAACAGCGTGGCGTCATGGCGGGCCGCCAGTTCCTCCAGCCGCCGGACGAGGCGCGGCGGGAGGTCGGCGGTGGCGGTGGCGCCCTCGTGGGTGGGAGCGGCGGGCCGGGGGGCGTCGGTGGGCAGGTCGAGCACCGGCAGCCCGTCGAGCCGCCGCCGCCAGTGGCCGATCTGCGCGGCGGGCTCGGGGCCCTCCAGCCATTTCTGCTGCCATGCGGCGTAGTCGCCGTACTGGACGGGGAGTTCGGGAAGCTCGGGCCGGTCGCCGCGCAGCAGGGCGGTGTAGGCGGCGGCCAGTTCCCGGGTGAGGACGTCGACGGTCAGCCGGTCGGAGACCGCGTGGTGCAGCACGATCTGCAGGACGTGGTCCTCGGGGCCGAGCCGGACGGCGGTGATCCGGGCCAGGGGCGGCGCGGCGAGGTCGAACGGCGCGCGGGCGCGCTCGCGCAGCACCGCGTCGAGGGCCGCGGTCTCCGGTACTGCGGGGTCCGGTGCTGCGGTCTCCGGTGCTGCGGGGTCCGAGGTGCCGGCCCGCGGGGCTCCGCCGAGATCGACCAGTTCGAAGACGGCGGCCGGTTCGGGGTGGACGACCTGGACCGGTTCGTCACCGATCACGGTGAAGGAGGTGCGCAGCGTCTCGTGGCGGTGCGCCAGCAGTTCGGCGGCGCGGCGCAGCGCGTCGGTGTCCAGCCGCCCGCGCAGCCGCTGGGCCCCGTGCATGACGTACGCGGCGGCGCTGCCGGGGTCGAGCTGCTGGAGGAACCATATGCGGCGCTGCTGGAATGAGGCGGGCAGCAGCAGGCGCCCGGCGTGCTCGCCCGCGCTCTCCGCGAGCCGGGGCACGGGTTCGACCGGGTGCACCGGCTCCCCCGGGCGGGGCAGGGCGGCGGCCAGGTCGCCGAGTACGGGGTGCTGGAAGAGGGCGCGCACGGGCAGGTCGATGCCCAGGCGGGTGCGCAGCCGGGAGACGGCGCGGGCGGCGAGCAGGGAGTGCCCGCCCAGGGCGAAGAAGTCGTCGTGCACGCCGATGCGTTCCACGCCCAGGACCTCGGACCACACCGCGGCGACCTCCCGCTCGGCGGCCGAGCGCGGCGCCGTGTGGGAGCTCCGGTCGGCGCCCCGGTCCCCCGGCGCGGGCAGCCGGTTCCGGTCGATCTTGCGGTTGGGGGTGAGCGGCAGGGCGTCCAGCACCGCGAAGGCGCTGGGCACCATGGGCGCGGGCAGCGCGGCGGCGGCGTGCGCGCGGGCCTGTTCCACCAGGTCCCGGGGAGCGCCGGTCTCCGGCACCAGGTAGGCGGTGAGCCGCTGGTCCCCGGGCGTGTCCTCGCGTACGACGGCGACGGCCTCGCGTACGCCCGGGTGGGCGGCGAGGACGGACTCGATCTCGCCCGGTTCGATGCGGAAGCCGCGCAGCTTGACCTGGGAGTCGGTGCGGCCCAGGAACTCCAGGGTGCCGTCGGCGCGGTAGCGCGCCAGGTCGCCGGTGCGGTACCAGCGGCCGTCGGAGGTCTCGGTGAACCGCTCGGCGGTCAGCTCCGGCCGGTGCAGGTAGCCGTGGGCCAGGCCCGCGCCGCCGATCCACAGCTCGCCGGGCACGCCCACCGGGCGGCGGCGCCCGTCGGGGCCGGCCACGCGCAGCGTGGTGCCGGCGATCGGGCGGCCGAGCGGCACCGGGTCCTCGTCGCCGCGTACCCGGTGCGCGGTCGACCAGATGGTGGTCTCGGTGGGGCCGTACATGTTCCACACCGCCGGGACGGCCGCCGCCAGCCGGGCGGCCAGGTCCGGCGGCATGGCCTCGCCGCCGCACAGGGCGGTGAACGGCCGGCCGGCCGCCTCCCAGCCGGCGTCCAGCAGCAGCCGCCAGGTGGTGGGGGTGGCCTGGAGGACGGTGGCGCCGCAGTCCTCCAGCCGGGCGGCCAGCCGTTCGCCGTCGGTGGCCTCGCCGGCCGGCACGATCTCGACGCGGGCGCCGGTCACCAGGGGCAGGTACAGCTCCAGGGCGGCGATGTCGAAGGAGAGGGTGGTGACCGCGGCCAGCACGTCGCCCTCGGCGCAGCCGGGTTCGTCGGCCATGGCGGCCAGGAGGTTGGCGAGCGCGCCGTGCGGTACGACGACGCCCTTGGGGCGGCCGGTGGATCCGGAGGTGTAGATGACGTAGGCGGGATCGCCGAGGCCGGGTCCCGCTCCGGGCGTGGCCGGGGAGCGGCCGGCGATCGTGTCGGCGTCGGCGTCGACCAGCACCACCGGGCCGCCCGGTTCGGGCAGCCGGGCGCGCAGCGCCTCGGTGGTGATCAGCGCCGCGGCCCCGGCGTCCTCCAGGACGAACCGCACCCGCTCGGCCGGGTGCTCGGGGTCGACGGGCACATAGGCCGCTCCGGTCTTGAGCACGCCCAGGAGCGTGACGAGCAGGTCGGCGTCGCGCGGCAGGGCGACGGCGACCAGCGCCCCGGCGCCGATCCCGGCGCCGACGAGGTGGTGCGCGAGCCGGTTCGCCCGCTCGTCCAGTTCGCCGTAGGTCAGGCTTCGCGGCCCGCAGGTGACGGCGGTCCGGCCGGGGTGGGCCGCGGCCCGCCGGGCGACCTGCTGCGGCAGGGGCGGCACGGGCGCCGGCCGGGCGGCGCCCGTGCCCCACTCCGACAGCCGCCGCTGTTCGGCCTCGGACTCCAGGGGCAGTTCGGAGATCCGCCGCCCGGGATCGGCGACGGCGGCGGTCAGCAGCCGCCGGAAGTGGTCCAGCAGCCGCTCCGCGGTGGGGCGTTCGAACAGGGCACTGTCGTACTCCAGCACCGCGCGCATGCCCTCCCCGTGCGGGACGAGCGCGAAGAACAGGTCGAACTTGGCCGTGCCCGGGTCGGTGCGCAGCATCTCCGTGCGCAGGTCGCCGAGACCGGTGTGCGGCATGGGCACGTTGCCGAAGACGAACATGACCTGGAACAGCGGGCTGCGGGAGAGGTCCCGCTCCGGCGCCAGCCGTTCCACCAGCCGCTCGAAGGGCACGTCGGCGTGTCCGTAGGCGTCCAGGCAGGTGCCGCGCACCCTCTCCAGCAGCCGCTCGAACGTGGGGTCGCCGGCGAGGTCGGTGCGCAGCACGAGGTTGTTGACGAAGAAGCCGATGAGGTCCTGCACCTCGGGCCGGTCACGCCCGGCGACGGGCGTGCCGACGGCGATGTCGTCCTGCCCGGTCCAGCGGTGCAGCACCGCGCCGAAGGCGGCCAGGCAGGTCATGAAGGAGGTGGCGCCCGTCCTCCGGCCCAGCTCCTCCACGGCCCGTACGACCTCGCCCGGCAGTTCGCCGGTGACGGTGGCGCCGCGGTGGGCCTGGACGGCGGGGCGGGGCCGGTCGGTGGGCAGTTCCAGCGTGGGCAGCTCCCACAGCCGGCGCGTCCAGTGGTCGAGTTCGGCCCGCTCCCGGGCGCTGCCGGTGCGCTCGTTCTGCCATGCGGCGAAGTCGCCGTACTGGATGGGCGGCTCCGGCAGGCCGGGCTCGCCGCCCTCGGTGAACGCCCGGTAGCAGGTCAGCAGTTCGCGCATGAAGACGCTGCCGGACCACTGGTCGTACACGGCGTGGTGGAAGGCCGCGACGAAGGCGTGGTCGTCCTCGGCGAGCCGGATCAGGGCGACCCGGAACAGCGGGGCGCGGCCGAGGTCGAAGGGCCGGCTCACGTACGCGCGCAGCGCCTCGTCCAGCCGGCCGGGGTCGCCGGTGAGGTCGATGCGGGTCATCGGCACCACCAGTTCGGGCTCGACGGCCTGCATCGGCTCCTCGCCGACCAGGGTCAGCGCGGTGCGCAGCGTCTCGTGCCGTTCCACGAGCACGTCCACGGAACGCCGCAGGGCCCCGGCGTCCAGCGGGCCGCGCATCCGCATGGCGATGTGCTCGATGTACGCGGCCCCGCTGCCGGGCTCCAGTTCCTGGAGCAGCCACAGGCGGCGCTGCCCGAAGGACGCGGGGAGCAGGTAGGCGGCGTCGGAGGGGCGTGCGGCGGTCGTGAGGTCCTCGGTCACGCCCCGGCACCTCCCGTGGAGCCGCGGGAGACCCGCGCACGGCGCCTGATCGTGCCGGATCCGCCCTCGCCGTCCTCCGCTGCGCCCCGGGCGTCCGGGGCGTCCGGGGCGTCCGGGGCCGGCAGGGCGGCGGCCATCGCGGCGACGGTGGGCCGGTCGAAGACCATGCGCACGGGCACCTCCACCCCCAGCGCGGCGGACAGCCCGAACGCCACCCGGGTGGCGAGCAGGGAGTGCCCGCCCAGGGCGAAGAAGTCGTCGTGCACCCCGACCCGGTCCACGCCCAGGACCTCGGCCCACACCTTCGCCGTAGCCTCCTCCGCGGGCGTGCCGGGGGCCACGTAGGCGGCCCGGAGGGAGGGCCGGGCGCCGTCGGGTGCGGGCAGGGCGGCCCGGTCGGTCTTGCCGTTGACGGTCAGCGGCAGGGCGTCGAGCCGTACGACGGCGGAGGGCACCATGTGCTCGGGCAGGTGGACGCGGGCGAGGTCGCGCAGTTCGGCCGCCAGGTCCTCGTGCTCCCCGGCGACGACGTACGCCACCAGGCGCTGGTCGCCGGGGGTGTCCTCACGGGCGAGCACGACGATGTCGCGGACGGCCGGGTGTTCGCGCAGCACGGCCTCGATCTCGCCCGGCTCCACCCGGTACCCGCGGATCTTGACCTGGAGGTCCGCGCGGCCGAGGAACTCCAGCTCGCCGTTCTCCAGGTAGCGGGCCAGATCCCCGGAGCGGTACATGCGGGCGTCCGGGCCGCCGCCGAACGGGTCGGGCAGGAAGCGCTGCTCGGTCAGCTCGGGGAGGTTCTGGTAGCCGAGGGCCACGGCGGGTCCGCCGACGTACATCTCGCCGCCGACGCCGACGGGGGCCGGCCTGCCGTGGCGGTCGAGCACGTGGATGCGGACGTCGGGCAGCGGGCGGCCGATGTTGCCGCGCACCCCGCTCGCCAGGCTCGCGGCGGTGACGCGGTGGTAGGTGCAGTGCACGGTGGCCTCGGTGATCCCGTACATGTTGACCAGTTGCGGGGATTCGTCGCCGTAGCGCTCGATCCACGGGGCGAGGGCCTGCGTGTCCAGGTACTCGCCGGCGAAGACCACGTAGCGCAGCGGCAGCCGGACGCCCTCGTCGGCGCCGAGCGCGACGGTCATGAAGGAGCGGAAGGCGGACGGCGTCTGGCTGAGGACGGTGACGCCCTGCTCGTGCAGCAGCTCGTACAGCGCCTCGGGCGAGCGCGCGGTGTCCTTGGGTACCACGACCAGCCGGGCGCCGTTGCAGAAGGCGCCCCAGGTCTCGAAGACCGACACGTCGAAGGCGTAGGAGTGGAACATGCTCCACACGTCGTCGGGGCGGAGGTCGAAGCGGGTCCCGGCGCCGGTGACCAGCCGGACGACGTTGCGGTGGGTGACCACGACGCCCTTGGGGCGGCCGGTGGAGCCGGAGGTGTAGATGACGTAGGCGGGCGAGTCGGCGGTGGCTCCGTGGGCCGGGGCGGTGGGGTCCTGTGCGGCGAGGTCCGCGGCGTCGGCGTCGAGGTCGACCACCGGGCCGTCGAAGTCCGGGAGGCGGTCGCGGCCCGGGGCGTGGGTGACCAGGGCGCAGGCCTGGGAGTCGCGCAGGGTGTAGCCGGTGCGCTCGGCGGGGTGCGTCAGGTCCAGCGGCACGTACGCGGCGCCGCTCTTGAGCACGCCGAGGACGGCGACGAGCATGTCGGTCGAGCGCTCCACGGCCAGCCCGACGCGGCGCCCCGGCCCCGCGCCCAGTTCACTGAGCCGGTGCGCCAGGCGGTTGGCCCGCCGGTCGAGTTCGGCGTAGCCGAGCTGTTCGCCGCCGCAGACCACGGCGACCGCGTCGGGGGCCTGCCGCGCGCGTTCGGCGAAGATCTCGTGCAGCGGCCCGGGGACCGGCTGCTCCTCGGTGGCGGTGAACTCCGCCAGCTTCGCCCGCTCGCTCCCGGGCAGGACGGGGATCTCGCCCAGCCGGCGTTCCGGGTCGTCGATGATGGCGGTGAGCACGGTGTAGAAGTGCTCGATGAGCCGCTCGGCGGCCTGGTCGGGGAAGCGGGTCCGGTCGTAGACCAGGCGCGGCACCGGCAGCCGGTCACCGGGCATGATGATCATGGTGATCGGGAAGTGCGGGCGTCCGTCGTACGTCGACTCGCCGATCTCCAGCCGGTGCAGGGTCATGTCCGGGACGGGGACGTTCTCGTAGGCGAGGTCCATGTCGAACAGCGGGATGCCGCCCGGCAGGCCGGCCAGCTTCCGCAGCTCGGGCAGCGGGATGTCGGCGTTCTCGCGGGCGTCCGCCATCTCCTGCTGGAGGTCGCGCAGCCAGGGGATCAGCTCGGCGTCGTGGTCGATCCGGGCGCGTACCGGCATCGTGGCGAGCATCGGGCCCATGATCTGCTCGGCGCCGGGCAGTCCGGCGGGGCGCTGTGTGCCGGTGGAGCCCGCGATGACGTCGTCGCGGTCGAGGTAGCGGCTGAGCAGCAGCATCCAGGCGCCCTGCGCGATGGTGTTGACGGTGATGCCGTGCTCCCGTGCCACCTCTTCGAGCCGGGGCACCAGGGCCACCAGGTCGCGGTCGGGCAGCATGCCGTGGCTGGGCTCGCCCGGGCCGGGCGGGCGGCGGTCGATGCTGCCCAGTTCCAGGGGGCGCTCGTAGGGCTCGAAGCCGGACAGGTGGCGGGTCCAGAACTTCTCGGCGCTCTCGGTGTCCCGGCGCTTCCACCAGGCCACGTAGTCGCGGTAGCGCCTGGCGGGCTCCAGCCGCGGCTCCTCGCCGCGGGCGAGCGCGTTGTACAGCTGGGTCAGC
Organism: Streptomyces nanhaiensis; assembly: GCF_046614825.1. NCBI lineage: Bacteria > Bacillati > Actinomycetota > Actinomycetes > Kitasatosporales > Streptomycetaceae > Streptomyces > Streptomyces nanhaiensis. The sequence continues at coordinate 2,297 of NZ_JBKJFM010000082.1, read as the reverse complement.
TCGTAGAAGCACAGCCCGAACGACCAGCCGTCCAGCAGCAGGTGGGAGAAGCTCCAGAAGAACTTCCAGGTGTCGTCGGACGTACGGAGCAGGGCGGTGCGCATCAGCGGCGCCCTGTCGAACTCGAATCCCCGCATCCGGTCCTCCAGGGCGAACCGCTCGTAGCGGGCGTCCTGCTCCTCGGGGGGCGCGTCGCGCCAGTCCAGTTCGGGCAGGTCCAGCGGCACCTTCCGGTGCACCACCTGGAGCGCCTTGCCGACGCCCTCCCAGTGGAAGCTGGTGCGCAGGACGGGGTGCCGGTCGACGATGGTCTGCCACGACCGGCGGAACGCGTCGAGGTCCAGGTCCCCGTGGAGGGTCAGCGTGATCTGCTCCAGGTAGACGCCGGCGCCCGGCGAGTACAGGTTGTGGAACAGCAGTCCTTCCTGGATGGAGGAGAGTTCGTAGACGTCCTCGATGCCGTCGAGCCTCATCGGATCACCTCGGTGGTCGTGCCGTCGTTCGGGTCGGGGCCGGCTCCGCCACCGGGCGGGGCGCCGTTCAGGGAGGCGGTCAGCGCGGCGAGCGCCGCCGGGTCGAGGTCGGCCAGTGGGAAGTCGCTCGGGCTGACCGCGCCCGCTCCGGCCGCGGTGCAGTGCTCGGCGATGGCGCGCAGGGCCTCGGTGACGTGCCCGGCCAGGAGTTCGGCGAGGGCTCGGGCGTCGTCGCCGCGGCACAGCCAGTCGATGTGCCAGCGGCCTGCCAGCCGGTAGGTGGTGACCACCAGCGGGTGGCCGGGGGCGTTGCCCGGGTCCCAGGCGGGGGGCGCCACGGGGCCGTCGGGACTGAAGGGGTGTCCCAGCCTCGGGAGTTCGGCCAGGGCGTCGAGGTCGCGCAGCAGCAGCGGCCACTCCCCCGGCGGCGGTACGGGCAGCGGGTCCTGCCGCACCGCCGCGCGCAGCCGCTCCTTCACCTCGGTGAGCAGCGCGCCGATGTCCTCGCCGCCGTGGCGTTCGAGCACCACGGGGACGGCCCTGCCGAAGGAGCCGACGCTGCCGCTGACGTCCAGGTCGCCGAGGGCCAGGGGGCGGGCGTCGTCCTCCACTCCCAGCCGTATCCGCTCCTGTCCCGTGCCGGCGAAGGCGGCCGAGGCGAGCGCGGCCAGCGCCACCTCCCGCCCGGACAGCCGGTACGCGTCGGCGGCCGCGCTCAGCAGGCGTCCGGCCTCATCCTCCTCGAGCACGGTCGACAGCCGGTGCACGGGGCCTTCGCCGGAGCCGGCCGGCAGCGGCACGGCGCCGTCCGAGGGCTCGGCTTCGGCGGTGTGCCCGGCGGCCCGCTCCACCCAGCGCGGGAAGGGGCGGGTGGGCGGCAGCAGGTCGGCCCGGTCGCCGTCGCGCAGTTGCCCGGCCGCGGCGGAGAACTCGCCGAGCAGCACCTGCAGGGAGCGCAGGTCGGCCACGAGCAGGTGGGACAGCCAGAGCAGCCGCCGCCGGTCCGGCCCGAGGTCGAAGAGCGCCACCTTGACCAGGGGACCGGTCGTCGGGTCGAACTCGTCGCGCATCTCGGCGGCCATCTGCCGGACCGTCCTCTCCCTCCGTTCCCCGGGCAGGGCGGACAGGTCGATCAGCGGTACGTGCGCCGCCTGCGCGGCCGAATGCTCCGACCAGCCGGTGTCGGTCTGGCCCCAGCCGTCCTCGCCCTGGACGAACCGCATGCGCAGCCCCGGGTGCCGGCCGAGCAGCAGGGCCAGGACGCGGCCGGCGGTGTCCGGGTCGAAGGAGGGGTCCACGGGGATCGTGAACTGCTGGACCGCGGTGGGCACCTCGGGCGCGGAGCGGGCGAAGATCTCGCGCTGGAAGGGCGAGAGCGGCAGCAGGCCGTCGGACGCGGTCTCCTCGCCCTCGCGGCGCTGGTCCACGACGGCGGCCAGCTCGGCGATGGTGCGGTGGCGGAACAGGTCGGCCGCCATGATCTCCATGCCCTCGGCGCCGGCGCGCGAGACCAGCTGGACGCCCATGATCGAGTCGCCGCCGAGCGTGAAGAAGTCGCCGTGCGGGTCGATGTCCGGGATGCCGATGACCTCGGCGGCGATGGCGGCCAGCTTGGCGGCCGTCGGGCCGAGTTCGGCGCGCCGGCCAGTGGACTGCGAGGTGGTTGTGGTGGGGTCGGGCAGGGCGGTGCGGTCGATCTTGCCGTTGGCCGACAGCGGCAGCTCCTCCAGCACGGTCAGCGTGGGCGGCACCATGTAGCCCGGCAACCGCTCCACCGCCCAGGACCGCACCACGGCCAGCAACGCCTCGTCCGCCGCCCGGTCC